>JANOLA010000456.1:0-3231 GCA_031419535.1 Burkholderiales bacterium
GTGTGCAGAACCCTGTTGGTGCTCGCCTTGGCCGTGGGCGCAGAGCACGGCGCTTGCCAGAGCTTCTACTACGTCGAACCCGGCGTCGCCTCGTGTCCCGCGGCGCCGGCGCCAACCACTGCCGCTCCGAAGGCGGTAGCACGCGGTGTCGCTTTGCCCGGCAGCATCAAGGTGGCCTGCGGCTTCGACAAAGGTTCCTACACAGTGACCTTGAACTCAAGCGATCCCGGCGCGACATTCGCCCCCAAGACCTTCGTCGTCAATTTCGGCCGCCTCGTCGGGAACGGGGTCTTCGCCGTCACGTTCTCGACGGTCGGCGTCCAGACGGTCTCGACGAGCATCACCTCGAACATGGGCAGCCCCGCGGTGCGGGGCCACTTTGCGAGCCCAGCCAACGAGTTCAACGTCGTGATTCCTTGATCGGTGCGCGTCGGCAAACGACTGCAAGGTCGCCGCAACCGTGAGGACGACCACCGGTGGCGACCGACTGCACCCGCTGCTGCTCCAGCAGCCTCGTGACCCGTTCGAACTCTGTGAGGAAACGCAGGGCGAGCCCGACTCCCGCTTCGCTCTTGTAGAACCGAACTGCCTGTGCAAAATCCTCCGACGCGAACCGGTGGATGGACCGATTCACTGAACTTCCACGCGCAACGCTGCAAGGACGTCGTCTAGCGCAAGCAGCAGCGATGGGTCTTGGTCAGCTTCGGCGTCTCTTCGAGCCGCCACGGCATCCCAGGCTGCGTCGCGTGTCGCATTGGCGTCCAGGCTGGCGACAACTCGGTCGAGGACGCGAATGCGGTCAGCCTTCGGCAGCTGCAGCAGTTCGGCTTCGAGGACTTCGCACCTGCCCAACGCCGCGGCTTTCGACCCGACACGCTGGCTTGCCGACGGTGGCCCGGCGGCGCAGGCGAACGCGGCCAAGCGCATCTCGATGCCCGTCGGCGCCGGCCCGCGCATCTGCCCCGGGCGCTATCTGGCGATGCTCGAGATGAAGATCGCGATGGCCACCCTGCTCGGCCGCTTCGACATCGTTGCGGTCGACACACCCGATGGCGGCGAGGCCCGTGAACACCTGTCGTTCACGATGCTACCGGTGGGCTTGAAGATGCGGTTGCGGGAGCGGGAGCGGGGTTGATACTCAGGTCGCGATCAATCACTGCGGGCCGCGCTGACGAGTACCGGCGTGTCCCACCCCAAGCCCGCAAGCTCGCGCTGGCCCGACGTGCCTTGGTGGGCCAGGCCTCGGCGCGCAGACCCAGGTAGCATGGGTGATGCGCCAAACAGCATCACTGCTCCTTCGGCCGGGCGGTCCGGCAACCTGCGCTGACCCTTGTGGAGTTGGTGGCAGCTGCAATGACAAGTCAGACTGAAATCGAGCTGAAGTTTCTTGTCCCCGCGGCTTCGCGCGCGGGTATTGCGACAGAAATGGCGCGTGGCGCGGCCACGCCTGAGCGCATGTCGCTTGCGGCGAGGTACCTCGATACCGACGACCGTCGCCTTGCTCAGGAACGTATTGCCTGGCGCCTGCGACGTGAAGGCCGCGGCTGGATCCAGACCCTGAAGGCTGGAGGCGCGAACGCCCTGGAGCGATTCGAGCATGAGGTCGTGCGGCCCGATGCCAGCCACGACGCCTCGCAACACGCGGGTACGCCCGTCGGCGACCGACTGATCGCCATCCTGCGCCGCGCAAGTGCTGACGGGCTCCAACCCGCTGTGCGCTTTGAGACCGAAGTCCGGCGCACCGCCAGAAGAGTCCGTACACGCGGCGCCGTCGTCGAGGTCGCCTTCGACGAAGGGCGGCTGCTGGCCGCCGGGTCAAGCCAGCGAATCCGCGAGATCGAGTTCGAGTTGATCGCGGGCTCCAGCGCTGCGCTGCCGACGCTCGCCGAGCGGTGGCGCAGACGGTTCGGTCTGATCTACGACCCGCGCAGCAAGTCCGAGCGGGGTGACCGGCTCGCAGAAGGCTCGCCATTCCCGCCGCTGCGCAAGGCAGGCCAACCGCGCTATCCCGACGATGCGACGGCAGCCGAAGCCTTTGCTGCCGTTCTCGACGAATGCCTGGCGCAAATCACGCGCAATGCCATCGGCCTGATCGAAGGCGACCCGGGCCTGCGCGTGGAGCACGTTCACCAGCTGCGGGTTGGCATTCGCCGGATCCGCAGCGCGCAGCGCTGTTTCCAGGGTTGGGCGCCGTCACCCCCGGCCGATCTGGTGGAAGGTCTGCGCTCCTTGTTTGCCGCGCTGGGAATGGCAAGAGACAGTGACGTACTGGACAGCGGCGTGATGGTCGATCTGGCCAAGGTTGGCGCGCCGCGGCTGACTCTACCGGCCGGTCATGCCGGCCCCGACCCTGTCAAAACGGTCAGGGCCGCCGACAGCCAGCAAACCTTCCTCGCCTGGATCGCCTGGCGAGCGACCTTGGCCGATGAGCCCGGCGAAGGGGTCGACGCCATCGTGGCCGGACCGCAGGGCGAAGCATCGAGCCCGGCTGCGGGCGACGCCCAGGCCTCCGATGTCCGGCCATCCGACGGGGGACCTCACAGCCCGCATCGCACGGAGACCGGAGCGGTGGCAAGTCAGACGGGGCACGACGACGCACCGACATTTCACCGCGATGTCGAACGCCGGCTGCGTCAATGGCATCGACGCATCATTGCCGACTCGGACTCGTTCGACGAGCTCGACGAGGCTGGCCTGCATGCGCTGCGCAAGCGCATCAAGCGGCAGCGTTACGCGGTCGAGTTCTTTGCACCGGTGCTGCGCCGTCGCAAGGCCGCGCGCTACCTAAACGCCGTGGCAGCGATGCAGGACCGAATGGGCGAACTCAACGATCTTTTTGTAGCCCGGGCGCGATATCAGTCGCTCGTCGAGTCGGACCCTGCGGCCTGGTTCGCGCTCGGTTGGCTCGCGGCCCGCATCGCACAGGTGTGCAAGCGCGCCAAGCGCGAACTTGGCCAGCTGGCGAAAGCGGATCCGCCGACGAGTTGAGGGCAACCAGCCTGGGCCGGACACCTCGATCAACCGCGCCAAGTAACCCGCTCCGCGGGTGAGATGGGCAGCGTGAGGCCCGCGGAGCCGACGGTGCGTGCGGTGTGCAGAACCCTGTTGGTGCTCGCCTTGGCCGTGGGCGCAGAGCACGGCGCTTGCCAGAGCTTCTACTACGTCGAACCCGGCGTCGCCTCGTGTCCCGCGGCGCCGGCGCCAACCACTGCCGCTCCGAAGGCGGTAGCA
>JANOLA010000457.1:0-14041 GCA_031419535.1 Burkholderiales bacterium
TGCCAGGCGCGCGATCAGCTCTTCGATCTTCTTGCCCACCACCATCATCAGGTCGGCGAGTTCGTCGATCACGATCACGACGAAGGGCAGGCGCTCCAGAGGCTCGGGTGCTTCAGGCGTCAGGCTGAATGGGTTGCCGAGCGGCTTGCCTTGCTCGATGGCTTCCGAAATCTTCTTGTTGTAGCCGCTCAAGTTGCGCACGCCCAGCTTGCTCATCAGCTTGTAGCGCCGCTCCATTTCGCCCACGCCCCAGTTCAGCGCGTTCGCGGCCTGCTTCATGTCCGTCACCACCGGGCACAGCAGGTGCGGGATGCCTTCGTAGACGCTCATCTCGAGCATCTTCGGGTCGATCAGGATCATGCGCACGTCGCGCGCTTCGGCCTTGTAGAGCAGGCTCAGGATCATCGCGTTGATCCCGACCGACTTGCCCGAACCGGTGGTGCCCGCGACCAGGCAATGCGGCATCTTCGAGAGGTCGGCGACGACCGGCGCGCCGACGATGTCTTTGCCCAGGCCCATCGTGAGCAGCGACTGCGCGTCGTTGTAGACCTGCGAGCCGAGGATCTCTGACAGCCGGATCGTCTGCCGCTTGGCGTTGGGCAACTCCAGCGCCATCGTCGTCTTGCCGGGAATGATTTCCACCACGCGAATGCTCACCAGGCTGAGCGACCGTGCCAGGTCTTTCGCCAGGTTCACCACCTGCGAGCCCTTCACGCCGGTCGCCGGCTCGATCTCGTAGCGCGTGATCACCGGGCCGGGCGACGCGGCGACGACGCGCACTTCGACGCCGAAGTCGCGCAGCTTCTTTTCGATCATGCGCGACGTCATTTCCAGCGAGTCGCTCGAGATCGCCTCCATGCGGCTCGTCGACGCGTCGAGCAGGTCGACCTGCGGCAGCTTGGTGTCGGCGAGTTCGCTGAACAAGGGTTGCTGGCGCTCTTTCTCGACCCGAGCCGACTTCGCCACGCCCTGCACCGCCGGCTGGATCAGGATCGGTTCATGGTCTTCGAGCAACGCCTGCTCGGCCTCGACCACGTGCTCGCGCTCGCGCAGCGCCTGCTCGCCCAGACGCTGGTCCTCGATGCGCTCGATGCGCAGCGCGCGCCGCTCGCGCAGGCGCTCGACCCCGGCGCCGATGCGCTCGGCCAGATGCAGCCAAGAGAAGCCGAAGGCGAGCGACACCGCGACCACGCCCAGCGCAATCCAGAACACGCCCGAGCCGGCAAAGCCGAGCAGCGTGCTGCTCGCGGTTCCCAGGCTGTAGCCGAGCGCACCGCCGGCACGCCCGCCAGCGACCAGGTTTTCCCATTGGTAGAGGCGCGTCCATTCGAGCGCCGTGCTCGCGCAGAGCAACAACCCGAGCGCCGGCCAGGTGGCCCAGCGCGCCAGCGGCGCCCGCGCACCGGCGTCAAGGTGAGCGCCGCGAAGCTGCCGCGCCAGTGCGCCCAGCCAGACTCTGGCCGCCACCGCAGGCACCCACCACACCGAGTAGCCGAGCGCGAAATACGCGAGGTCGGAGAACCAGGCTCCGAGCACGCCGACCCAATTGCGCGTGGCGAGGCCGCTGCCGGAGGTGCTGAACGCGGCGTCGCCGGCGTTGTGGCTGGCCAGTGCGAACACCGCCAGCAGCCACAAAACAGCGCTCAGCCCCAGCCACGCGCTGGCGGCGAGCCACACCCGCCCCTGCCCAGCGCGTGTGCCCGCTGCCGCGCCGCGCGATCCGGCGTGTGCCGCCGGCCCCGCGCCGGCCGAGGACAGGCCCGCTTCAGACCGCAGTGAACCCAGTGGAAAAGTCATCCGCGGATTGTCGGCGATCGGACCCAACCGCCACCCGCACCCGCACTCGCACCCAAGGCGATCAGCGGTTCGCCAGGTCCTTGATGATCACCGAGCCGTTTTCCTGGGTCTGCACCATGCCGCGCTCTTCCAGGTCTTTCATGACGCGGCTCACCATCTCGCGCGACGCGCCGACGATCTTCGCCAGATCCTGGCGCGACACCTTGTTGCGGATGATTCTCTGCTCGCCGTCCTGCTCCGCCATCTCGAGCAGCGTGCGCGCGACGCGGCCGTACACGTCAAGCAGTGCCAGCGATTCGATCTGCCGGTCCGCACTGCGCAGGCGGTGCACCAGGCCGCGCATGATGGCGTACGACAGACTCGAATTTTCCGGCAGGCAACGCGCGAACTCGGCGCGGCCGAGGATCAGCATGTCGGTCTGCACTTCGGCGCGCACCGTCGCCGAGTGGGGTTCGTTGTCGATCAGGCTCATCTCGCCCACGTAGTCTCCTGGCTGCAGCACCGCGAGGATGACTTCGCGGCCGCGCGAATCGGCCGTCAGCACGCGCGCGCGCCCGGTCAACAGAATGAACAAGGCGTTCGACTTCTTGCCGAACTCGACGATGATTTCACTGCGCCGATAGCGCCGCTTCACCACGGCATCGGCAATTCCCTGCGCCTGGTCGTTAGTGAGCAACGAGAACAGGGGGACACGCCGGATCAGGTCGAGATTGGAGAGCATCGCCATACGGAATCGCCTTTCGTTATCGGGGTATTGATCTAACGTCAATGGGCCACATTCGCGGCGATTGCTAACATTCGCACCTGTCGAGCAGACCGCGCAGCACCGGCCGAACACGCGCCTTTTCGGGCACCGGGTTCGGCCAGGGTGGGCAATCTTACGGCGCCTTGCCGCACTCACCAAGAACTTCCTCGGTTCCGTGTTGATCCTCTGCCACTCCACTTGAACCGCCTATACCCGCGATCGCCATGAGCAACCCACCCCAACACGCCAAAGTCCTGATTCTCGGCTCCGGCCCGGCCGGTTACAGCGCCGCCGTCTATGCGGCGCGCGCCAACCTCGCACCGGTGCTGGTCACCGGCATCGCCCAAGGCGGGCAGCTGATGACCACGACCGACGTCGACAACTGGCCGGCCGACGCCGACGGCGTGCAGGGCCCAGACCTGATGGCGCGGTTTCAGAAGCATGCCGAACGCTTCAACACCAAGATCGTGTTCGACCAGATCAACAGCGTCGACCTGAGCCGCCGGCCATTCAGCCTGAGCGGCGACTCGGGCACCTACAGTTGCGACGCATTGATCGTCGCTACCGGCGCGTCGGCCAAGTACCTCGGGCTGCCCTCGGAGCAGGCCTTCATGGGGCGCGGCGTGAGCGGCTGCGCCACCTGCGACGGTTTTTTCTACCGCGACCAGGACGTGTGCGTCGTCGGCGGCGGCAACACCGCCGTGGAAGAGGCGCTGTACCTGTCGAACATCGCGCGCAAGGTGCATCTGATCCATCGCCGCGACAAGTTCCGCGCCGAGGCGATTCTGATCGACAAGCTGATGGACAAGGTGGCCGGTGGAAAGATGCAGTTGCACCTGTGGCACACCTTGGACGAAGTGCTGGGCGACAAGAGCGGCGTCACGGGCGTGCGCTTGAAGAGCACGCGGGGCGCGGAGACGCTGCAGCTCGCCGTGCAGGGCTGCTTCATCGCGATCGGCCACCAGCCAAACACCGACATCTTCAAAGGCCAGTTGGAGATGAAAGACGGCTACATCGTCACCAAGAGCGGTCTGGCCGGCATGGCGACGATGACCAGCATCGCGGGCGTGTTTGCCGCCGGCGACGTGCAGGACCATGTCTACCGGCAGGCGATCACGAGCGCAGGCACCGGCTGCATGGCGGCGCTGGACGCGCAGCGCTTCCTGGAGCAGAACACGGGCTGAGCTCGGCGAAGCGGCCTGCCGCCGCGTCCGGGCCGCCCAAACCCCGCTATACTGCGCGGCTTCGCTGGCCGAGCCCGGCGTTGCCCCCACCCGCACTTCGAACATCACGGAACAACCATGGCACGCGTCTGTCAAGTCACGGGCAAACGCCCAATGGTGGGGAACAACGTGTCCCACGCCAACAACCGAACCAAGCGGCGCTTCCTGCCGAACCTGCACTACCGCAGGTTTTTCCTGGAAACCGAAAACCGCTGGGTGCGGCTGCGCATCAGCAACGCCGCGCTGCGCCTGATCGACAAGGTCGGGATCGAACAAGTCGTCGCCGACCTGCGCGCGCGCGGCGAGATCTAACGTCTAACTTCGAGGAGTCGATCCAATGGCCAAAGGTGGACGCGAAAAGATCAAGCTGCAATCGTCGGCAGGAACCGGTCACTTCTACACGACCGACAAGAACAAGAAGACGACGCCCGAGAAGCTGGAGATCATGAAGTTCGATCCCAAGGCGCGCAAGCACGTGATGTACAAGGAAGCGAAGATCAAGTAGGCGTCTCCCTGCAGCGCCGATATCGGAAAAAAGGGTCGCCTCGGCGACCCTTTTCGTTTGCTAGCTCGGGGTGGGTCAATTACGCGTGCGCCGCGCGCAGCTTCAGCGCGAATTCCTGCAGTGCGGCGATGCCGCTTTCCTCGGCCTTCTTGCACCAGGCTTGCAGGTCGGCAACGAGCTGCTCGACCGACACGTTGGTGCGCGTCCAGAGCTGGCGCAGTTCTTCGCGCATCGCCACCAGCTTGGCCAGGCGCGGGCTGTGCTCCACGGCCTGAGCCAGAGCCACCTTCACGCCTTTCGGAATCTTGTCTTCGTCGCGGTGCAGCCAGCGCTTGGCGAGTTCCATGCTCGCGAGCTTGGCCTGGCCGGCGGCGCCCTCGGCCTTGAGCCGGTCCACCTCGGCGCGGCAGGCACGGCGCAGGTTGCCAGCGTACTTGGCCATCACTTCGTAGCGGTTGGAGATGATGGCTTCCAGCGTCTGGGAGTCGGCCACCGCTTTGATGGCACCGAGCTTGAGCAGCGGCGGCGTCTTGCGAACCGTGGCCAGGCCGAGGGTCTCGAGAATGCGGATGTACAGCCAGCCGATGTCGAACTCATACGGCTTCACCGACAGTTTGGCCGAGGTCGGGTAGGTGTGGTGGTTGTTGTGCAACTCCTCGCCGCCGATGATGATGCCCCAGGGCGAGATGTTCGTCGACGCATCCGGCGCCTCGAAATTGCGGTAACCCCACCAGTGGCCCAGGCCGTTGATGATGCCCGCCGCCGTGACCGGGATCCACATCATCTGCACCGCCCAGACCGTGGCGCCGATCGCGCCGAACAGCATCAGGTCGATCGCGAGCATCACGCCCACACCCTGCCAACTGTAGCGGGCATAGAGGTTGCGCTCGAGCCAGTCGTCGGGCGTGCCGCGGCCGTACTTCTCCAGCGTTTCGAGGTTCTTCGTTTCGGCGCGGTACAGCTCGGCGCCGCGCAGCAGCACGGTCTTGATGCCGCGCGTTTGCGGGCTGTGCGGGTCTTCCTCGGTTTCGCACTTCGCGTGGTGCTTGCGGTGCACCGCGACCCATTCCTTGGTTTCCTGGCCGGTTCCCAGCCACAGCCAGAAGCGGAAGAAATGCGAAGGAATCGCATGCAGCTCCAACGCCCGGTGCGCCTGTGCCCGGTGCAGGAAGATCGTCACGCCGGCGATCGTGATGTGCGTCGTGGCCAGGGTGAACAGCAGCACCTGCCACCAAGAGGCGTCGAGCAGGCCGTGCGCCAGCCAGGCCAGCAGGCCGTCACCGAGGGAACTGAGCAGATTCATTGATGTGTCCTGGAACGCAGTCGTGCGATTGAAAGGGCATTGTAGGTTCGGTTCAATGCGGTCAACCCTGAGAGAGATGGCAGGCAAATCCCCGTCACATCTGAAAACTTGTACCGATTCGGTCCGATTCAAGTGCCCCGATGCGCGATTCAGTTGCGCTGCCAGACGGCGGCAAAGAACCCATCGGTGCTGTGGCGGTGCGGCCACAGTCTGAGGAAATCGCCTTCCACCAAAGTGTGCGCGTTGCCCACGCGTGCGCCGTCCAGGGCGTCGGCCGCGGCAACGGCGCTGAACTGGCCTGCATGTTCGGCGCTGAAGGCGGTGGCAATCGCCTCGTTCTCCTCACGCAACAAACTGCATGTCGCGTAGACGAGCCGGCCACCCGGCTTCAATAAACGCGCCGCGCTGTTCAGGATCAGCGCCTGCTGGACCCGCAAGTTCTGCACCGTTGCCGGCGTTTGGCGCCATTTCAGGTCGGGATTGCGGCGCAGCGTTCCTAGGCCCGAACAGGGCGAATCGACCAGAACACGGTCGATCTTTCCGGCCAGGCGCTTAATGCGCTCGTCGCGCTCGTGCGCGATCTGTACCGGGTGCACGTTGGAAAGGCCACTGCGCGCCAGACGCGGCTTGAGCGCGGCCAGGCGGTGGCCCGACACGTCGAAGGCATAGAGCCGCCCCGTGTTGCGCATCGCCGCACCCAGCGCCAAGGTCTTGCCGCCGGCACCGGCGCAGAAGTCGACGACCATTTCGCCGCGCCGCGCATCGAGCAGCAGCGCGAGCAACTGGCTGCCTTCGTCCTGCACTTCCACCTCGCCGAGCTTGAAGACGTCCAGCTTTTGCAGCGCCGGCTTGCCGTCGATGCGCAGCCCGATCGGTGAAAACGGCGTCGGCGTCGCGTCAATGCCGGCCTGCGCGAGTTGTGCGGCGGCCGCGTCGCGCTTGGTCTTGTGCACATTCACGCGCAGGTCGAGTGGCGCGCTGCGGTCCATCGCCTGCACGAGCGGCCAGAACTGGTCGCCCAGCTGCGCTTGCAGGGGTTCGGCAATCCACTCCGGCAGGTTGTGGCGCAACGGCTCCGGCAAGGCCGATCGATCCACGGCATCGACTTTCTCCTGCCACGCCTGTTCATTCGGCGTCAACGCAGCGCGCAGCACGCCCGCGCCCCCTTGCCAGCCGAGCACGGCCATGCGCCGCTCGAGCGCCCCGCTGCCCGATTGCGCCAGATGGCGATAGCACGGCAGCCGCCGGATCACGTCGTACGTCGTTTCCGCCAGCGCATGGCGTTCGCGCGGCCCGAGTGCACGCTGCGCCTTGAAAAAATTCGACACCAGCACGTCGGCCGGATGCTGGAATTTCAAGACTTCGCGAAGCAGCTCGGTGCAAAGCTCCAACAGGTTGTTCGAGCGCATCGTCAGCACGGCGAAGTCGCGAAGGTCAAAGCCACGGCAGTCACGGCAGTCACAAGAGCCATTGCGGCTCGCCGGTCGCGACACGCACGATGCCGCCCTTGATCTCACCCTCGGCGCCACGCTCGTTGCCGCCCTCGAGGACCAGCGCGTCGCGCACCATCCAGCCCAGCGCCATCGGGTAGAGCACGTGCTCGCGTTCCAGCACGCGCTGCGCCAAGCTTTCTTCCGTGTCGCCGTCCAGCACCGGCACGACCGCCTGCGCGACGATCGGCCCGTGGTCGAGCTCCGCCGTCACGAAGTGCACCGTCGCGCCCGCCACCTTGCAGCCGGCCTGCAATGCGCGGCGGTGCGTGTGCAAGCCGGTGAACGCGGGCAGCAAGGACGGATGGATGTTGACGATGCGCCCCGCGAAACGCCGCACGAAGTCGACACCCAGAATGCGCATGAAACCCGCCAGCGCGACGATGTCGGGTTTGAAACTCTCCACGGCCGCGGCCAACGCCGAGTCGAAGGCTTCGCGCGAAGCGAACTCGCGGTGATTCACGACACGCGTCGTTATGCCGTTCGCGCGTGCGAAGTCCAATCCTGCTGCGTCTGCCCGGTTGCTGATCACCGCGGCGATGCGCGCGTTCCACGCCTGCGCCGCACACGCCTGCACGATCGAGCGCATGTTGCTGCCGCGGCCCGAGATCAGGATGACGATGGTTTTCATGCGCCCGGCAGTGTATCGGCCGCCCCGGCGCACGAGTTCGCCGCGCAAGTGCCCACCTACAATTCGCGCCTGCCTCGGACCCCGTCATGAACCAACAACGCGTTCTCTCCGGCATGCGCCCCACCGGCGCGATGCACCTCGGCCACTACCACGGCGCGCTGAAGAACTGGGTGCGGCTGCAACACGAGCACGACTGCTTTTTCTTCGTCGCCGACTGGCACGCGTTGACAACGCACTACGAAGAACGCCACGTGATGGCGCGCTTCGTCTACGAGATGGTCACCGACTGGCTCGCCGCCGGCCTGGACCCCGAGCAGTGCACGATCTTCGTGCAAAGCCGCCTGCCCGAACACGCCGAGCTGTTCACGCTGCTCGCGATGGGAACGCCGCTCGGTTGGCTGGAGCGCGTGCCGACCTACAAGGACCAGATGGAAAAGCTCAAGGACCGCGATCTCGCGACCTACGGTTTCCTCGGCTATCCGCTGCTGCAAGCGGCCGACATCCTGATGTACAAGGCGCACTACGTTCCCGTCGGCGAGGACCAGTCGTCGCACGTGGAAATGACGCGCGAAGTGGCGCGCCGCTTCAACAACCTGTACGGCCGGCCGGCAAACTTCCAGGCCTTGGTCGCGCAATCACTCGCCAAGTTGCCGAAGGACGACGCACGCTACTTCGAGAAGCAGCGCAAGGCTTACGGAGAAACGGGCAGTGCTGAAGCCTTGGGCAAGGGCGAGAACATGCTCGCCAAGGCCGCTGCGAACGTCGCGCTCTGGACCAGCGACGACGCCGAAGTGCTGGCCGGCCACCTCAAGGGAAGCGGCAAGACGATCCTCGTCGAACCCGCCGCGTTGCACACCGAAGTGAAGAAACTGCCTGGCCTGGACGGCACGAAGATGAGCAAGAGCTACGGCAACGCGATCGAAATGCGCGAAGCGCCCGACGCCGTGCAGCGCAAGATCCAGACGATGGCGACCGACCCGGCCCGCGTGCGCCGCACCGACCCCGGCAACCCCGACCTTTGTCCCGTGTGGCAACTGCACCAGGTCTACAGCGACGTGCCGACGCAAGCC
The DNA here is from genome assembly GCA_031419535.1 of Burkholderiales bacterium. Classification (GTDB taxonomy): domain Bacteria; phylum Pseudomonadota; class Gammaproteobacteria; order Burkholderiales; family Burkholderiaceae_C; genus JAEMQF01. Next base: position 8,765 of record JANOLA010000457.1, read on the forward strand.
TGGGTGCGCGCCGGTTGCACGAGTGCCGGCATCGGCTGCCTCGAGTGCAAACAGCCGGTGATCGACTCCGTGCTGCGCGAGCAGCAACCGTGGCGCGAACGCGCCGAGCCGTATCTGCGCGACCCAGCCAAGGTGCACCGCATCGTCGACGCTGGAACCGAGCGCGCGCGCGGCGTGGCGCGGGACACGATGCGCGATGTGCGGGGGGCGATGGGGCTCAACTACTGATTCAGCGACTGATTCAGCTGACTGCCCAGAGTTCGCGCATCGCCGCTTCGAAGCGCTGCGCGACGCCGGCGCCGCCGAGGTGCTGCCCATCGGCAACCTTGGCCACACCGGCCACATAGACCGTGGCGATCGCGCGTGAGTCCGCGCTGAAAATCAAGGCGTCCAAGGTTTGCTCGGCGGGAATGCCGAGCAGGCCCGGTGCGCGCGCGTCGAGCACCAGCGCATCGGCGCGCGCGCCTCGCTCCAGGCCCCAACGCGCCTGACCAGCCGCCGCAGCTCCGGCGCCCTTGCTCAGGTTGAACAGACACGCTGCCGTCGAGGGCTCACCATGCTCCGGCAGCGCCGCGACGTTGCGCCGGCGCAGCATCAGTCGCTGCCCGTATTCGAGCCAGCGCAACTCCTCGGGCCAGTTGCGAGTGACCTGGCTGTCCGACCCCAAGGCGATCAGCACATCGGCGCCCAGCCACGCGGGAAGATCGGGCAGTCCGTCACCCAGGTTCGCTTCGGTGCTCGGGCAGATCACGATGCCTGCGCCGCTGCGCGCCACGCTGTCGATTTCTCTCGCGCTCGCGTGGGTCGCGTGAACCAGCTGCCAACGTGGATCGAGCGCGCCGTGGTGTGCCAGCCACTCGATCGGCCGCAGCCCGGTCGCGGCAACGCACTCGTCGACCTCGCGCGTCTGCTCGGCGACGTGAATGTGCAGCGGCAAGTCCTCCATGCCGACCCGCGTCAGCAGATCCTGAATCGCCTCGGGGGACGCCGCACGCAGCGAGTGGATCGCGACGCCCGCACTCAGATTCGGGCGGCGCGAGGCGTTGATGCTGCGCGCCAACGCGTGCACCGAATCGGGCGTCGTCGCGAAGCGGCGTTGCTCTTGCCGCAGCGTGGGCTGGGTGAACCCCGCACGTTCGTAGAGCACCGGCAGGATCGTCAGGCCGATGCCTGCGTCTTCGGCGGCGTCGGCCAGCGCCCAGCTCAATTCCGCGCGGTCGGCGTAGACGCAACCGTCCGGTTGATGCTGAAGGTAGTGAAACTCGCAGACCTGGGTGTAGCCGCCTTGCAGCAATTCGACGAAGAGCTGCGCCGCGATCGCGCGCAGTTGCGGCGCTGTGATGCGCAGCGCCACGCCATACATGCGGTCGCGCCAGCTCCAGAAGTCGTCGCTGTCGGACTCGCGCCGCTCGGCCAGGCCGGCGAAGGCGCGCTGAAACGCGTGGCTGTGCGCGTTCACCAGACTCGGCAACACCGGGCCTGCCAGCACGGTCGCACCGGGCGGCGCGGCGTGAACGTCGCAGCTGACGTCGGCCCAGCAGCCGTCCGAGCCGACGCGCAAGACGACGCCCTCGCGCCACCGCCCGCCGACCCAAGCGCGCGGTGCCCAGAGCAGCGATTCGACCCGACCCTCAGTCATCCGGCCTCCATTCGAGCATCGCGTTGACCAGCGACTTCAATACCGGCTGCACACGCGCCGCGCGCTCGGCATCGAAGGCCCACGGCGACTCCTCGTGCATGTAGCACGACCAACACATCTCCAACTGCACGGCGTGGATGCCCTGCGGCGGACGGCCATAGTGGCGCGTGATGTGGCCGCCCTTGAAGCGCCCGTCGACAACCTGGGTGAACAAGGGTTGCAGTTCGAGCACCGTCGTCAACGCGGCGCGCAGTTCGGGGGCGCAGCTCGTGCCGCCCACGGTGCCGAGGTTGAGGTCGTTTAAGCGCCCTTCGAACAGCCACGGCAGCTCGGACTTGATGCTGTGCGCGTCGAACAACACGGCGTGACCGTGCCACTCCTTCAAGCGCGCGAGTTCGAGTGCGAGCGCCACGTGATAGGGGCGCCAATATTTGTCGACGCGCCTCGCGACCTCGTTCGGATCGGGCGTTGCGCCGTCGGGGTACAAGTGTTCGCCGGTGAAGAAGCGCGTCGGGCACAGCTCGGTGTTGTTGGCGTTGGCGTACATCGGCTTGTTGTCGGGCGGCCGGTTCAAGTCGATCACATAGCGCGAGAAGCGCGGCACGATCAGGCTTGCGCCGAGTTTCTTCACGAAGGCGTAAAGCCGCTCCAGGTGCCAGTCGGTGTCTTCCACCGCGGCCGCGCGCGGCACGAAGCCGCCGCGCAACCCATCCGGGATTTCGGTGCCCGCGTGCGGCACGCTCACGAGCAGCGGCGTCGTGCCGCGGTGCAGGGTGAATACGCTGGGTTCGGCAGCCACTGGGTTCACTCCTGTCGAATGGCGTCGGCTGACCACGCCAGCCACCAGCCGGCGCGGCCGGGTACACGCGGATCGAACCGGCACGGGCCAGAGGGCAGAAACCACAGCAGCGTGCGCGCAGCGACCTGCAGCGTGGCATGGCCTTGAGCGTGCAACGTGCCTTCGCACAGCGTGAACAGACCGCGTTCGCCGAACCCTTCGTGCCAGACATGATTGGGCTGCACCTCGACCATCTGCGCTGAGCCACGGCGCAGCATCAGGTTGAGGTCGCGCGTCGGGCCATTGAGCAGGGTGCAGTGCGGTGCTTCGGCGCCGTCGAAGCACAGCGGTGGGGACTCGGGCGTCACGGTGCTGTGGCGATCGGCGAAGCTAAGCACCACGCCCGCGCCTTCGACCACGCCGAACCAGCGCTGCGTCTCGGGGAACGCCGAGAACGGACCGTCGGCGTCGATGTCGGCGAGGCTGATGCGCAACTGCCAGGGGTCCGCTTCCGGGCGGGTGAGCAATTCGCGCGTCTGGCCGCCTCGATTGCGCCACGGTGTGGGTGCGATGCTGTCGGCGTGGATTTGGCGCACAGTGCGCATCATGTTGGCCCCCTCACCCCGCCCTCTCCCCCGCTGGCTGGGGAGAGGGAGTCAAGGCGCGCGGGTCGTCCCACAGCAATGGAAACAGCGCATGGTCCATCGGCGCGCCCGCGGGCAGTTGCTCGGCCAGGCCGGGGAACTCGGGCGACGTGACCCAGCGTCTGGGCGCGTGCCGAACGTCATCGCCCAGAAACCGCAGCGAGAACACGCGGCGGCGCTGCCCGGCATCGACACCCGCCGCCGCGTGCAGCGCGAGCATGTGAAAGCACACCACATCGCCGGGCGCGAGTTCCCAGCCCAGGATGCGCGTTTGCCCGCGCTGCGCGTCGACATCGGGCAAATCGGCCAGGCTGCCTTCGGGAAACCACTTCGCCTGTTTGTCCATGAACGAGCGCGGCATCAGCCAGGGGCCGCGGTGCGAACCGGCCACGAACTCGAGCGTCGAATGGCGCGCCACCGGATCGACCGGAATCCACATGCTGCAATTCTGGAAGCCTTCGACGTTGTAGTACGGCTGGTCCTGGTGCCAGGGCGTGGGTTGGCGCGTGCCGGGCTCCTTGGTCAGCATGTGGTCGTGGTACAGGCGCGCGGACCGGCTTCGCATCAGATGCGCCGCGGTCTGCGCCAGCGGTGTTTCGAAGATGGCGCGCTGGTAGTGAGGGTTGTCGGGCCAGCAACAGAAGTCTTCGATGAACAGGCCCGGGTCGTCGCCCAGGCTCGCGACTTTGGCGCGCGGGCTGGGCGCGGCGAGGTTCGCGTCGATGCCCTCGCGAAGAATCTCGACCTCGGCGGCACTCAGCAGGCCGCGAATGCACACCGCGCCATCCGTTTGGTAGGCGTCGATGGTTTGCGCATCGACGCGCTCAAGCACACGGGCCGACGCCGCCTGGCGCAATGCCAGGGTCCGCTTTGCCAGCGCGGTGCCATCGATCATGGCCACAGATTACCCGACAATCACGGACCGGCGCCGCAGCCGTGCCGCCGCCACCTCGCCAGGAGAACGCCATGACCGACCTGTCCAGCGCCACCCACCTCGCTCAACCGCGCCCGGTGCGCGCGCCGCGCGGCACGCAGTTGACGTGCAAGAACTGGCTCATCGAGGCAGCGTACCGCATGATCCAGAACAACCTCGACCCCGAGGTCGCGGAGAACCCCGACGCGCTGGTGGTCTACGGCGGCATCGGCAAGGCCGCGCGCAACTGGGAGTGCTTCGAGGCGATCCTGAAAGCGCTGCGCGAGTTGCGCGAAGACGAGTCGCTGCTCATCCAATCGGGCAAGCCGGTGGGCGTGTTTCGCACCCACGTTGACGCGCCGCGGGTGCTGATCGCCAACTCGAACCTGGTGCCGAAGTGGTCGACCTGGGAACACTTTCACGAGCTCGACCGCAAGGGCCTGATGATGTTCGGGCAGATGACCGCGGGCTCGTGGATCTACATCGGCTCGCAGGGCATCGTGCAGGGCACCTACGAGACCTTTGTCGAAGCGGGCCGCCAACACTATGGTGGAAGCCTTGCGGGGCGCTGGATCCTCACTGCGGGCCTGGGCGGCATGGGCGGTGCGCAGCCGCTCGCGGCCACATTCGCCGGCGCGTGCTCGCTGAACATCGAATGCCAGCAAAGCCGCATCGACTTTCGCCTGCGCTCGCGCTACCTCGACGAGCAAGCAGACAACGTCGACGACGCGCTGACACTCATCCAGAAGTACACGGCGCAGAAGAAAGCGATCTCGATCTGCCTGCTCGGCAATGCCGCAGACCTTCTGCCCGAGTTGTTGAAGCGGGCGCAATTGCCATGCTCAGCCGGCGGCGTGAAGCCCGACCTCGTGACCGACCAGACCTCGGCGCACGACCTCGTGAACGGCTATCTGCCCGCCGGCTGGAGCGTCGAGCGCTGGCGCACGGCGCAGGCCGATTCCGCGCAGCACGCCGCCTTGCGCGGCGCCGCGGCGCGCAGTTGTGCGGTGCATGTGCAGGCGATGCTCGGCTTTCAGGCGCTGGGCATCCCGACGGTCGACTACGGCAACAACATCCGACAAGTCGCACTCGACGAAGGCGTGAAGAACGCGTTCGACTTTCCCGGCTTCGTTCCCGCCTACATCCGCCCGCTGTTCTGCCGCGGCAAGGGGCCGTTTCGCTGGGTGGCGCTGTCGGGCGACCCGCAGGACATCGCGAAGACCGACGCGAAGATGAAAGAGCTGTTCCCGCTCGACGCGCACCTGCACCGCTGGCTCGACATGGCGGCGCAGCGCATCGCGTT
>JANOLA010000458.1:0-4463 GCA_031419535.1 Burkholderiales bacterium
AAGCGCAATTGCGAACGGGCTTCTAAGTGATGTTGATCGACTCGAGCGCGAGTTGAAGGCCCTTGATGACGCATTGCGGTTGTACGTTCCTCTTTGGACGCCAAAATGACCGTCCAATTTTCGTCAGGCCGCACGGCGTGCTGCAAGCGGAAAAACAATTGGTGTGGAGAACCAGATTCGGCCGATCGCCATCGGGCGATCGAACTGGTTGTTCGCGGGAAGCTTACGCGCACGTCAACGTGCCTCTTCGGTGATGAGTCTGATGCACTCGGCGTGGCTCAAAGGGCTTGATCACTACGCCTACCGGCATGATGTGCAGGAGCGTTTTCCCTCGTGAGATGACCTGAAATGTCCATCTGGCGGAAGAGGTGAGATTCGAACTCACGGACCCTTGCGGGTCGCCGGTTTTCAAGACCGGTGCAATCGACCACTCTGCCACTCTTCCTTGAACTCGCACGCCGGTTTTCCCTGCACTCACATCGCTGCGCGATATGAGTTCCGGCGCAGCGCCGCGTCGCGTCGCTGAACAAGACCGGTGCGATCGACCCCACTGCCACTCTTCCGGATCGCGCGAACAGTCTACTTGATCAGTCGCGGTACGAGGTATCGACGCGGTCGATCTGCCGCGTCAGCGCGTCCAGCACGTCCTGCCCGGCGCCGAAGTCGGCGCGGAATTGGAACGAGTCTTCGGTGCAGCGGCGCTGCACGGCTTCGGGAATGTCGATCACCGCACCCATCGCCATCGACGCGACCTGAACTTCACACGCGCGGTTCAGCGTCCACAGCGTCACGAAGGTCTTGGCCAGGGTCGAGCCCCAGGCGAGCAGGCCGTGGTTGCGCAGGATGACCGCCGGCTTGTCGCCGATGTTGCGCACCAGTCGCGGGCCTTCGTCGGCGTGCACCGTGATGCCTTCGAAGTCGTGATAGGCCACCTTGCCGTGCAACTGCGCCGAATAGAAATTGCTCATCGACAGCCCGGCCCTCAAACACGCCACCGCCATGCCCGCCGTCGGGTGGGTGTGCATCACGCAATGCGCGTCGGGGACACCGGCGTGGATCGCGGCGTGCACCGTGAACCCGGCGGGATTCACCGGCCAGGGCGACGCGCCAACCTTGCGGCCTTGCAGATCGATCTTCACCAGGTTCGACGCCTTCACTTCGCTGTAGTGCAGGCCGAAGGGGTTGATCAGGAAATGCTGGCCCACGCCCTCCAGGCGCAGCGTGATGTGGTTGTAGATCATCTCGGTCCAGCCGAGGTGGGCGAAGATACGGTAGCAGGCCGCCAGACGCACGCGCGCGTCCCACTCGGCATCGCTGCAATCGATCGACCTAACGCTCATGGGGTGGTGCCTCGGCTGGCGTCGAAAGCGGCGATGGTAGCAACGGCCATCATGGCGCTCGACCGCCGGCCTTGTGCGCGCCACGCTTGTCGGCTGGAGCGGGGCGCTGCGCCGCCTCGCATTTCACCTGAATCAGCTCACGTCGCCCGCCGTCGATGCGCACCGCGGTCAGCGCGCCGCCCCAGACGCAGCCGGTGTCCAGGCCGAGCAGGCCGGGCCGATCGATCAGCCCGAGCGTCGACCAGTGGCCGAAGGCAATAGGCGTGCCCTGGGTTTTCCGGTCGGGCGCGTCGAACCACGGCACATGGCCCGGCGGCGCGCCATCGGCGCCCTCCTTGGTCTGCAAGTCGAGCGCACCGTTCGCGTCGACAAAGCGGATGCGGGTCAGCGCGTTGATGATGAAGCGCAGGCGCCGGTGCCCCTGGAGGAGCGGGTCCCACAGTGTCGGCTCGTCGCCGTACATCGTGTTCAGGAACGCGCCGAGTTCGGCACTGTGCAGCATGGTCTGCACTTCGCCGGCGAGTGCCAATGTCGTGGGCGTGTCCCATTGCGGCGCGACCCCCGCGTGCACCATCAACCAGCCCTGCTCGTGCAGCGCCAGGCGTTGCTGGCGCAGCCAGTCGATGCACGCGTCGCGCTGCGGCGCAGCGAGAACGTCACCGAAGGTGTCGCCGCGGTGCACCTTGCGGCCACCGAAAGCGACCGCGAGCAGGTGCAGATCGTGGTTGCCGAGCAGGCACACCGCGGAATCGCCGAAGCCGCGCAACAAGCTCAGGGTGGCGAGCGACTTCGGTCCGCGGTTCACCAGGTCGCCCAACACGAACAGGCGGTCGCGCGACGCCGAAAAGTCGATCTGCGCCAGCAAGCGTCGCAGTGGATCGCAGCAGCCCTGCACGTCGCCCAGCAGATAGTTCATGGCTCGATTCTGCTACGCTGCGCTTCCCTCGGGTTCGCGCACATGACCGCGCCACGTGCATGGATGTCGCCCTGCTGATCTTCCTGATTCTTCTCAACGCCGTGTTCGCGATGTCGGAAATGGCGCTGACGGCCAGCCGCAAGGCCAGGCTGCAAGTGATGGTGGAGGCCGACGACGCCGGCGCCCAGGCGGCGATGGACCTGCACGACAACCCGACGAAATTCCTCTCGACGGTGCAGATCGGCATCACGTCGATCGGCATCCTGAACGGCATCGTCGGCGACGCCGCCTTCTCGGCGCCGTTCGCGCGCTGGCTCAACGCCACCTTCGGCATGCACGACCGCGGCGCCGAGATCGCTGCCACCGCGATGGTCGTCGTCACGATCACGTTTCTGACGATCATCTTCGGCGAACTCGTGCCGAAGCGCGTCGGCCAGATCTACCCGGAAACGGTGGCGCGGCTCGTCGCGCGCCCGATGGAGTGGCTATCGGCCGCGGCGCGGCCGTTCGTGCGCCTGCTGACCGTTTGCACCGAGGCCTGCCTGCGCCTGCTCGGCATGCACAACCCGCCGGACCGCAGCGTGACGGAAGAAGAAATCGCGGCGAGCCTGGTCGAGGGGCTGGATGCCGGCGTGATCGAGGCGCACGAGCACCAGATGGTGCGCAATGTGTTTCGCCTGGACGATCGGCAGGTGGGCTCGATGATGATTCCGCGTGCCGAGATCGTCTGGCTCGACGCCGACGCGTCGCCGCCGGAGGTATTGCGCGTCATCGCCGACGAAGAACATTCGCGTTACCCCGTGTGCCGCGGCGGGCTGGACGACGTGCTGGGTGTGATCTCGGCGCAGACCTTGCTGCAACGCTCGATGCAAAGTTTGCCGTTGGCGCTGACCGAAGGCCTGGTCGCGGCGGTCTTCGTGCCCGAGACGCTGTCGGGCATGGAGTTGCTCGACAACTTTCGCGCCTCCAGCGCCCAGCTCGTGTTCGTTGTCGACGAGTACGGCGAAGTGCAAGGCATGATCACGGTGCGCGACGTGCTGGAGGCGATCACTGGTGAGTTCACCACGCCGTCGAACGAAGACTCATGGGGCGTGCAGCGGGCCGACGGGAGCTGGCTGTTCGACGGGTTGATTCCAGTGCCCGAGTTGAAAGACCGGCTCGGGTTGAAGGAGCTGCCCGAAGAAGACCGCGGCCGCTACAACACCTTGGCCGGGATGATCATGCTGCTGCTGGGCCGCATTCCGAGCACAACCGATGCGGTGGAGTGGGACGGCTGGCGCTTCGAAGTCGTCGACCTCGACGGCAAGCGCGTCGACAAGGTGCTCGCCACCGCGATGGCGCGCCAGGATGCCGGCGCGCTGACCTGACGGCCTGACGGCGCGCGGTTGCCCCGAGGCGGCCGATCAACCGCGCCGGATGCCGGCGGTGAAGGGAACGACGTCCGAGTCGAAGAAGTCCGACGCCACGGGTTCGTGGACCGGGGCCATGCGGCGGCGGTCGTTGCCGAGGAGCAGTTCACGAGTTTCGGGTTGTGGCAGCAGCCTGCGGTCGTCGGACTGCGGCAAGACGTCAGAGTCGTCGCGCATGCTCGTTTGGAACAGTGTGCGAACCTCGTTCAGCGAGGGAAGCGCGCCGTCGCGCCAGGCATGAACCGGAACATTGGCGGCTTTCAACACTTTGGCCAGGCGCGCATGGCGGTTGATCGTGCGCTTCGACTCGCCTTCGGCGCGCACATCGATCGCTGCGACCACGCGCGAACTCGGGTCGCACAGCAGCAGGTCCACGCTCAAGCGGCCGACACGGCTCAACCACTGGCCGTGCGGGTTTTCGGTGGGCACGCTGATGAAGCGCGCCAGCGGTACCTGCGCGAGCACCATGTAGTTGCGCGGCATCGCGCGACGCAGCAACTCGTAGGCCTGGCGTTCCGCGAGCGTCATCACCCGCACCGCTTGCGGCGGCCAGGCCTCGATGGTGTCGAGAAACTCCGAGCGCTTGGCGCTCTTCTGCGCGGCGTTGAAGCGCTTGCGCGACCACAGCACCGACAGCAGCACCAGAACGGACAGCAGCAACGATGCAGAAGATGCGAAATCGAGGTTCAACATGGCACCCAACGAAGAACGGGGAGAGCCAAAGGGTATGTTTGCCATGCCCCGGCGGTCAAGCCGACCTGCAATCAAAAGCACGTGGCTTGCCGATTCGTGCCCGGC
>JANOLA010000459.1:0-1510 GCA_031419535.1 Burkholderiales bacterium
TCGGCGTGTTCGTGTTCAGCCTGGGTTTTGCCGGCGTGCTGGTCGCCGTGGGTGTGGTCGCCGCGGCGGTGGGCAAGCGTCTGCTCGACTGGCTCAGCGGAGCGCGCGCGGCTCGGCTTCAGATCGGTATGTCGGCACTGATCGTCGTGGTGGGTGGCGTGCTGACCGTCATCGCGGCGGGCGAGATGGTGCAGCTCGAGGCTGCGCGCGCGAGGTGACGTGGAACGTGGCGCTGAGCGGGCCGTCGATCAAGGCGCCGAATCTTTCAGCCACGCGCCGCCTCCGCACGCCGCCTCCGCACGCCGCGTCAGCACGCTGCCTCCGCACGCCACATCAGCGCGCCGCTTCGGCGGCCGGCAGCATGCCGACGAAGCCGCTGATGTCGGCGTACCAGATGTTGCCGGCTTTGTCCGCCGCTACGCTGTACGGCCGGGCGCGTTCGCGCGGCAGTTTGAACTCGGTCACCGTGCCGTCGCGCACGCGGCCGAGGCTGCCGCTGCGCAGCATGCCGAACCAGACCGCGCCGTCGGGCGCCGCCGCCAGGCCGGTGAGGCCGGGCTTCAGGCTCGCGACGGCGAACTCGTCGAACTTGCCGTTGTGAAATCGGCCGATCTTGTCGGTGCGGAATTGCAGGAACCACACCGCGCCGGAGACGCCGACCGCGACGTCGGTGGGCGACACGCCGGGGCTCGGAATTTCGTGCTCGCTCATCGTGCCGTCGGGTGCGATGCGCAGCAGCGAGTTCGCGCTTTGCAGCGTCGCCCACACCGTGCCGTCGCCCGTCACCGCCACGCCGTAAGGGCCGCCGCGCACCGAGTCGACGCTGTGGCGTTTCAACTCGCCGTCTTTCAGGCGCGTGATGCTGTAGGCCGTGCTCTCGGCGAACCAGACGGCCCCATCCGGCGCCGCCGCCATGCGCCCGAGGCGCGCGATCGGCGTGCCGAGCTTGACCGACTGCACCGCACCGTTAGGTTGGACGCTGACGACGGCGACGCTCGCGGCGTCGGTGACCCAGGCGCGGCCCGCCGTGTCGACCGCGATGCCGATCGGTTCGGTGCTGCGCGAACCCTTCGGTATGCGCTCCAACTTGGCGGCGCGCACCACGCCCACCGCGTCGGAGAAATCGATGCTGAACCAGACGCTGCCGTCGGGCGCGATGGCCAGTGCGGTCGGGATGTCGGTGGCCACCGCCATCGGGTATTCGACCACTTTGGCGACGCGCGGGCCACGCGGCCACAGCCACGCCGCGATCGCAAGCGCAAGGCCCAACGCAACGATCGAGAGGACCGCCACGCGGCGCCGGTTGGACAGAAGAGATCGAAGCGGCATGGTGGTTGATTTGGGTGTCTGGTTCAAGGGAAGGGTTTGGCGAGTGATATTGCAGGTAGTACAACTTCGACGACGGACCCCTCAACCGTCGCGGTACGCACGCGCGAGCTTGCGCGCGCCCAGGCCGCCGCCGATCAACAGCAGCAGCAGGAATGCGGTGGCGCCGGCGACGCTCACCGGG
>JANOLA010000460.1:0-22096 GCA_031419535.1 Burkholderiales bacterium
GGGGGCGGTGGGCTACGTGATGTTCGGTGCGACGAGCCTGCTGCTCGGGCGCGGGCAGCCGGCATCGACGGCCTGACCTAGCTAGCAATGTGTGGACCCCGGCGTTCGCCGGGGTGACACACCCGATCCGTCGCCCCGGCGAACGCCGGGGTCCACGAACGCGCGGCCAGCGTGCAGCCGACCCACAGGTGTACTGAAATAGATACGAAGTGTATACTTCCGCTCGTCGACACTTCCGGAGGCTTGCGATGGCCATCGCCAAACTGTTCACCCACGGCGGCAGCCAGGCGGTACGGCTGCCCAAGGAGTTCCGCTTCGACGGCACTGAGGTGTTTGTTCGCCGCGTCGGCGACGATGTCGTGCTGAGCGCCCGTGCCCCGGCCGGCGCGCAGTCGATGATCGACGCGCTGGGCGCTTTCGAGCCAGGCATTCGCCTGGAGCGCCAGCAACCCGAACCGCAGCGCCGCGCCGCAATCAAGCCGAGGCGCTGATGCGGTACATGCTCGACACCGACATCTGCATCTACACGATCAACGAAAGGCCGCCCGCCGTGCTGCGTGCGTTTCGCACCCACGAGGCCGCGGGCCTGGGGATCTCGTCGGTGACGGCGGCCGAGCTCTACTTCGGCGTGGCACGCACCGGCTCGCAACGCAACCTGACGGCTCTACGCCGATTCCTCGGCACGCTCGAAGTCGCCCCCTTCGACGCCGCCGCCGCAGAGGTCTGCGGCTCGCTGCGCGCCTGGCTCGCCACGCAGGGCACCCCGATCGGCCCTTATGACACGCTGATTGCCGCGCACGCCCAGGCCATCGGCGTCACGCTGGTCACCAACAACACGCGCGAATTCGCGCGCGTGCCCGGCCTGCAGATGGAAAACTGGGCCGTAGAGACGTAGTAGCGTCGCCTGTCAGCGGCGCCTGCCACAAGATGGTCGGCCCGCGATCGGCCTTGCTTGGCTCTGGGTCGGTGTCTAAGATCAGCGCCATGAATTCCCGCATCGAGCGGCATCTCTGCGTCATCTTCGCTGCCGATGTGGCCGGCTACAGCCGTCTCATGCGCAGCGATGAAGAAGGCACGCTCGGGCAGCTCGTTGCAGCGCGCCAGAAGATGGATGACCTGGTGACTGCTCATCGAGGGCGCATCGTCAACAGCGTTGGCGACAGCGTGCTCGCAGAATTCGCGAGCGTCATGGACGCAGTGCAGGCTGCGATCGAGATCCAGCGAGATCTCGACACGGCAGCGGCCAGTGTCAAACCCAATCAGCGAGTCCTGTTCCGCATAGGCTTACAGCTTGGCGAAGTCATGGTCCGCAGCACCGACATCTATGGTGACGGCGTCAACGTTGCCGCGCGGCTTCAGACGCTCGCGGAACCGGGTGGCATCGTCGTCTCGGGCACGATTTACGACCAGCTCCGCGACCGCCTCGCGATTTCATTTGTCGATTTAGGCGAGCAATCTGTCAAGAACATCGACAGGCCGGTCCCCGCATACGGGTTGACCCCAGCTGCCATTGCGGATGCACCTCGATCCGACGCGGTCGCCTTACCCCTGGCCACCTCCGTCCCAGCGCCGCGACGTACGGCGCTCAGTGCCGCGGCGGCGGTCATCGTGATCACCCTTTGCCTGGTTGTATGGTGGGCGCTGCATAGACAACTGTCCCACGTGCAGTCACCGAAGTTAGCGCAAAGCAGTGTCACTGCCCGAGCGAATGATGAGTTGCGCGCAATGTCGATGGCGATCGCGCCGCTGGCAGCGCCGGTGACCGATACCACAGCAGTGACATTTGCCGACGCATTGCGCCGCGACGTCATCACTGGCCTGTCAGCGGTCGAGCGCGATGTCACCGTCATTGCGTTTGCCCCTGAGACGACGTCCGCCGCGGGCGATGCAATGCGAGAATCGGCGCGACGCCTCGGGGCACGCTACTTGGTGCAAGGCGACGCGCGCAGCCAGGGGACCAGAGCGCTTGTGAATCTCCAACTCGTAGAAACCGAGAGGGGCGCTCAGGCGTGGTCCCGTCAGTACACGTTCGAGCAATCCGATTCTTCGGAGACAGCTGCGATTGTGCGCCGTAAGTTGGTACAGGCTATTGCAGATTCCGTCTGGGATGCAGAAGCCAAACGATTGAGCGCACAACCGCTTGAAGTCCTGACTGCGACAGAGCTTGTCGTGCGCGGCTGGGCGGCACTTGGAACGGAGACACTCGCCAGCGTATTGGAGGCGCGCAAGCTGTTCGCAATGGCCCTCCAACAGGAGCCGAATCACGCCCGGGCACTGGCATATCAGACTCGGTTGCTCGATTGGGTGCTTGACTTCGACCCACACGTAAACGCCGACCGTCTTGCGCTCGAGGCTGACGAATTGACGAGGCGAGCTACGAATGTCGATGGCACGGACGCCTATGTCTGGGCCATGCGCGGTGAAGCACTCGCGCAAATGGGCCAGTGGACTGCGGCACTCGAAGCGGGCGAGCGCGCCATTGAACTCGATCCGTACAACTCGAACTCGCCGTTCTTGAAGACGAGGATGTTGAACAGGGCCGGGAGGCCCGAAGAATCTTTGCAGGTCGCCGAGCGAGCACTGGCACTCAAGCTGGGAAGCGTCGGCCTTCTGGCGCGCGTACAGTGCGAGTCATACCTTCTTCTCGGGCAGGCAAGTGCAGCCGTGAGCGCGTGTGAAAGGTCAAGCGGACGAATGACCAATGCGTTCACCGCCCTGTTCCTGGTGGCGGCCTACGCGAATCAGGGCAATCTCGACCGTGCATTGAATGAAAAGCGCAGTCTGGACCGACTGTTCCCCGGTCTCACGATCGAGGCACTGCGCGCGAAGCGGTTTTCCGAGGTGCCAAGGTACGTCACGATGGCGGAAACGTACTGGTACTCTGGCCTGCGCAAGGCGGGAATTCCCGAGAAGTAAGGGCGCCGACTCCGAGGGGCGGACAAAGCGCGAGCGGCCGCGCTCGGATGGAGGCCTGCCGCGCTACGCGCGCAGCGCCGCCAGCGCGCGCTTCGAATCCGAGACCCAGCCGAACAGCGCGCCCTGAGCCTTCACCATTTCCAGCGCGACACGCTGGAATTCGGGGAAATACGAGCCCACACAGTCGGACAAGACCACGCATTCGTAGCCGCGGTCGTTCGCCTCGCGCACCGTCGTCGTCACGCACACTTCGGTGGTGACGCCGCAGACGATCAGCGACTTGATGCCGCGGTTGTGCAGCATGTGGTCGAAATCGGTCGCGCAGAATGCGCCCTTGCCGGGCTTGTCGAGCACCACCTCGCCTTTGATCGGGTAAAGCTCAGGAACGATGTCGTGGCCGTGCTCGCCGCGCACCAAGAGGCGTCCCATCGGACCGGGGTCGCCGATGCGGATCTTGCCGCGGCCACGCACGATCTTGGTGGGCGGGCAATCGGCCAGATCGGAGGCGTGGCCCTCGCGCGTGTGGATCACCATCAGCCCAAGAGCGCGCGCCGCATCGAGCATGCGCTTGATTGGGGCGATCACCGCCTGCAACGGCGACACGTCGTTGCCGAGCGCTTCGCCGAAGCCCCCCGGCTCGACGAAATCGCGCTGCATGTCGATGATCACGAGCGCTGTTGATTTAGGGTCAAATTCGAACTCGTAGGGTTCGGCCTGCATCGTCTCTTGGGCCATGCTGCCTCCGATCAAATTGCGTATCACATCGTACTCGGAACTGTCGTGCCGATATACCGGCCTCGTTGCTTCGGGTTGACCGCACCTGCCCCGTCCACCACCTCAACGCAGCGCGCGCTGTGCCCGGGATTTCCCGAGGAGTTCGTTCAGCACTCCGAGCAGTTCATTGAGATCGACGGGCTTGGCGATGTAGTGATCGAAACCGGCGGCGTGCCCACGCTGGATATCGTGGGGCATCGCGTCGGCCGACAGCGCCACCACGGGAATGTGCGCCAACTGCGGGTCAGCGCGCAGCTGTTGAAGGACCTGGTAGCCGTCCATGCCGGGAAGATGAATGTCGAGCAGGACGACGTCCGGCCGTCGCTCCGCTGCCAGCGCGAGTCCCGCCTCACCGGTGCCGGCGCTGCGAAGCTGAATATGGGGGTGTCGCGCGACGAATGCCGCGAGGACTTCGATGTTCGACGGCTTGTCTTCGACATAGAGCACCTCGAAGGCCGATTCGCCAACCCGCTGCGGCGTCACGGCCGGCGCAACCTCTTGCACCTCGGCGGCTGTGGCGCGCGCCAGCTCGATCCAGAACACCGAACCGACGCCGACCGTGCTTTCGGCCCCGAGAGTGGCGCCCATCAGGTCGGCAAGGTGCTTGGACAGCGCGAGGCCGATTCCCGTGCCCTCGACGGCGCCGAGTTCCGCTCCCAACCTTTCGAACGGCTGGTACAGCTTGGCCAGTTTCTCGGCGGGTATCCCCATCCCGGTGTCGGCAACGCACAGGCGAACCTTGTCAGCATGGCTCATGCAGCTGACGGTAATCGTGCCGTGCTCGCGGTTGTACTTGGCCGCATTGGCCAGCAGGTTCAAGATCACCTGACGCAGCCGCAACTTGTCGGCTGTCACCCGCGGTGCCGCGCCACGGAATTCCTGAACCAGGCGCAATCCGCGCGCCGCGATCGGCGGCTGCATGATCGCCACAGATTCGGCAACCACCGTCTCCAGATCCAGTGCCTCGATCTTGATCGGCATCTTGCCCACCTCGATGCGCGCGAGGTCGAGCAGGTCCTCGATCATGCGCAGCAAATGGCCGCCTGCGCGCCGGATCTCGCCGGCCCACTTGAGCTGGTCGGGCGATGGAGCCGACATTTCGAAGATCTGCGCGAATCCGAGAATCGCATTCAGCGGCGTACGCAACTCGTGGCTCATGCGCGACAGGAATTCGCTCTTGGCCCGGCTTGCGCTCTCGGCGCGCTCCACCGCGTGCTGAAGCTCGGCGGTGCGCTCGCGCACGCGCACCTCGAGGTTGTTGTTGAGCTCGAGGATCGCCTGCTCGGCGACCTTTTGCTCGCTGATGTCCAACGAGGTCAGCGCCACGCTCGCCACCCTGCCTTCGCGCAAGATCGGCGTGATCGCCGCGACGTACGCGTGGTCTTGTCCCGCCGGGTCGGGAATCTTGTACTCGAGCCGCTGTGGTGCGGCGTCGGCAAAGGCGTGCGCCAGCGCCTGCCCGATGAGCGGCTGCAGCGCCGGCGGGAACCACTCGATCAACGGCGTGCCCTCGACCTGTTCGCGCGCCAGACCGGGATAGGTACGGTTGGCGAAGACGATGCGGCCTTCGCGGTCGATCTCGTAGATGAAGGCCGTGGTTTCGCGCGTCAAGGTCCGCAGGCGCTCGTCGGATCGGCGCAGCTCTTCGTGCGCGCCTTGCAGTGAACGCGATAAGCCGTTGATCGACGAAGTCACCGAGTCCAGGATGTCGGGCCGCCAGCGTCCAGTGCTTGGGCGCTCGAGTTGGACCTGTTCGCCGTGCGGCGCGACCGGGTCGATACGGCGCACAAATGCCGCAATCCGCGTCAGGTGGCGCGTCACCAGATACTGGAACACGAGCAGCATGAAACCGGCCACCAGCAGCGTCTTGATCGCATTGCTGAGCAAGGTGACGAGCAGTTGGTCCCACAGGCGCGCAAGCACGCGATCGACGCTGGCCACCACCTGCAGTGTGCCAATGGTCAGGGTTTGGCCTCGGTGCTCGCGCAACAGCGGCACTTCGGTCGAGACCTTGCGTTGCGACACCGCCTTGCCGGCCGACCAACGCGTCTGGCCGTCCACGTGGATGCCGATGTATTCGATATCCGGCAGGCGCAGCAACCCGTCGAGCTGCGTCTGCACCTGCTCGCGGTCGGAGACCCATACGCTGTCCGTTAACGACGGCAGGTAGCTCTTGCCGATGAACGTCATCGAGCGCTCGATCTGGCCGAGGTCGCGGCGGTAGTCGGCGTACAACTCGAGCGCCGTGATCACCGCGGTGATCACCGAGCTGAACAGCACCAGAGCGACGATCAGCCGCTTGGCGACCCCGTTCCCGTTGAACAATGCCTCGCGCAGAAAGCCTGCGCGCTGGTTATTCACCGCGCCGTCTCCAGCGGCTTGAGGATCTGGTCGTACAGGCGCTGCCAGCTACCGTCGCGCTTGACCTCGGCAAGGGCGGCCGCGGCCGGCGCGACCAGCGCCTCGTGTCGGCGGTGCAGGTAGGCAAACATTGGAACCCGGGCAAGTGGCGGGTCCAGCGCGCGCACGGCGAGCCCGGCTTCGCGCGCCAGCCAAAGCCCCTGCCAGCGATCGAGCAGCACCACGTCGGCCCGCCCGTTGGCCAGCAACGGGAACAACTGGTCGATCCCGCGCACGGTGGTGATGTCCCGCGCCGCTTTCACATTGCGCTCGAAAATCTTGTACCCGATCACATAGCCCACGCTGTAGCGGGCGAGGTCACTCCAGTCGCGCACTTCCACATCGGCCCGCGTCGCGTAGGCGACAAAGTCGAAATCGAGCAGCTTCTCGGGGATCGGCAAGAGGTTGGGGTATTCCTTCTCGAAGCCTGGCGCACGAAACATGTCGCCGTCTTCGATGCCGGCGTTGGCGTTGATCAGGGCGCGCTCCACCGGCAGTCGCACCACGGTCGCATCGAAGCCGATGCGCCCGAAGACTTCGCGCGCCAGCGCGTCGAGAAATCCGGTGTGCCCGAGCGCCGAAGTCAGAGGAGGCAGCGCCCCGGTGGCCAGCGTCAGCGAAGGCCGTGCGGCCAGCGCGAGACTGGGCGCGATCGCGGTGAGCCCTATTCCCAGCATCGCTCTGCGCTGCCGATTCAAGTGATCCTGCACGGCCTTCACCGCCTGTCGGATTGGTTTGGGCCCGCATGCTATCAGCGGCAATGCAACCCATCGCCCGGGTTTGCGGGCATTTAGCCAAGCTGTGAGCACACGCGCAGCGATCGACCGGACCGGTCTGGCGCCGCCCTGCCGTGATGGTGCGCACGTCGATCCGTGCATGCCGTCACGCCCGAGGGCGGCTGCGCTTCAGCTTGGGCCGGGACGACCGATGATGTGCAGTGATCGACCGAACCATCAAGATGCCCAGTGTTCTCGCCCCGCAGCAGGACAGCGCCCCGAAACAACGGCATGGCGCCGCCATCGCGCAGCGCGTCGAGGACGACAGTGGCCCTGATCCGATTGCCGGCTTCGATGCCGCGTTGCGCCTGAGGTTCGTCAATCAGGCGGCGGCCGATATCGCTGGGGTGCCGGTGGCTGCGCTGATCGGGCTCGGCGTCGAGCGGTTCGCCGAGCTCGGGTGGCTCGGTGCGGACATCGCGGTGTCGGCAGGGGTGGCGTTTCTCGCGTCGACGCTCGAACCGGGTGACCTTTTCGATCGCGCCAACTCAGCGGTCTACGACGCCAAGGCGCGCGGGCGAGGCGTCGTGTCGGTGGCCGACATGACCGAAATCGCCTATGCGAGCCGACGCCGTGATCTCGCTGAATCGCTGCCCGACCTGCCGCCGCCCGAGCTGTGCGACGCTCGCGACGTCGTCACCACAGCCCGGGGCGCCTTGCGCGAGTGGGTGCACGTGCTGGCGTGCTCCGGCGGCTGCGTGGACCGGCTCGACCCCCAGCGCGTCGCGTTGGCGCTGGCGCACCACCTCGCGCCGTTACTGGCGATGCTGCAGGAACGGGCCGGCAGTCATGTGCTCCAGACCGAAGCGAAACGGGTGACATGCAACGCCTGAACATCCTCGGTCCTGGTTCGACCCCGGACGACGTTGAAGCCAGCGCCGGCGATGCCCTGCGCTCCGAGCAATTGCGCCTTTACGACGCAAACCTGCTGTCTTCCGTCGTCGGCAACGCGCTGGTCGCGGTGCTGCTCGTGGCGGTGCAGTGGGGCACGCTGACGAAGACACGGCTGCTGGCCTGGCTGACATGCATCGCACTGGTACTGGCCGGGCGCGTGCTCGTCTCGATTGCGCAGCCGCGCGGTCTTGCGCGAGGCGCTGACGACCGGGCGCGGCTGCTGCGGCTTCGCGTCGCGGTGGCGGGCACGGGCTTGGTCTGGGGACTCGCCGGCGTGCTGCTGTTTCCGGCGAACGACCTTCAGCATCAGGTCTTCCTGACCTTCGTGCTGGCCGGCATCGCGGCTGGCTCACTGACGCTCACCGCCTTTGACCTGGTCGCGGCACTGAGCTTTGCTGTCCTCACCCTGGGTCCGTTGAGCGTGCGCCTGTTGGCGTTCGGTGAGAACGCTCAAAGCGCCATGGCAGCGATGGGGCTGCTTTTCATCGCGTTTCTCGCGCTGACCGGCCTGCGCGCCTATCGCAACGTGTGCGAGACCGTGACCCTGCGCAGCGCCGAATCCGCGCGCGCCGACACCTTGCTGCGCAGTGAGACGCGCCTGCAACAGATCTCCGAGCAGTTGACACGCAAGACCGAGGCTCTCGAATTGACGCTGGGCAGCATGGACCAGGGCATTCTCAGCCTGGACACCGAGGGCCGCACGAACGTCTACAACCGCCGCCTGGTGGAGCTGACCGATTTGCCCGAGACCTTTCTGGCATCCAGGCCGACGATGCAGGAGATTGCCCGCTATCAGCTCGAACACGGTCACTACGGTGCGGGCCTCGGGCTCGTCGATGAGTCGGCTCGCGCCCATCTTGCGCGCTGGCTCGACGGCGAGCGCCAGCCGTTTCCGGCGGTCTACTTCCGCAAGACGCTCGCCGGCCGGATGTTGGAGGTCAAGACACGCCCCCTGGAGGGCGGCGGGCTGGTACGCACCTTCTCCGATGTGACGGCCTATTTCGAAGCCCAGGAAAAGCTCCAGGCGAGCGAGGCCGAATCGCGCAAGCTGGCGCTCGTCGCGGCGCACACCGACAACGCGGTGCTTATCGTCGACGCCGAGCGGCGCATCGAATGGGCCAACGAGGGCTTTACACGCATGACAGGGTACGGCCTCGAGGAGGTTGCCGGCCGCACCGCCGGCGAGCTGTTGCGCGGGCCCGATACCGATCTGGCCGAGGTGGCGCGGCTCGATGCGCAACTGCAGCGCGAGAACCAGGCTTCCGGAGAACTCGTGCACTACACGAAGGACGGCCGCCCCTATTGGGCGGCCGTGGAATCCCACGCGATCCTGGACGAGGAGGGCCGGATTCAGCGCTTCATCTCGATCACGCGCGACATCACCGCCAGCAGGCGTGCCGACGAGGCCGTGCGCGCCGCGCGGGACGAGGCCGAACGCGCCAACCGCGCCAAGTCGGAGTTCCTCTCGGCCATGAGCCACGAACTGCGCACGCCGATGAACGCCATTCTCGGGTTCGGCCAGTTGCTCGAGTCGGGTCCGACACATGGCCTGCGCGAAGGACAGGAGGGCTACGTGCGCGAAATCCAGCGCGCCGGCGAGCATCTGCTCGAACTGATCAACGACGTGCTGGACCTGGCCCGCGTCGAAGCCGGCAAGCAACAGATCAGCATGGAGCCGGTGCACGTGTCGACGCTGGTCGACGAATGCCTGAGCCTGATACAACCGATGGCCCGTGTGCGTGGCATCCGCTTGCCTGAGGCAGCACACGTTTCCTGCGACTGCTTTGTCGCCGCCGACCGCACGCGTCTCAAGCAAGTGTTGCTCAACCTGTTGTCCAACGCGATCAAGTACAACCGCACGGACGGCAGCGTGGAGATCGTCTGCGCGGCCGATGGGGTTGGGGTGCGAATCAGCGTCAGCGATACCGGTCACGGACTGAGCCCCGCGCAGTGCCAACGCCTGTTCAAGGCCTTCGAGCGGCTGGGCGCGGAGAGCGGCGCCATCGAGGGCACAGGCATCGGCCTCGCGCTGAGCAAACGCCTGGTGGAGTTGATGCACGGCAGCATTGGGCTGGACAGCGCCGTCGACGAGGGCAGCACGTTCTGGGTGCACCTGGCGCACTCCCGGCCCGCAGCGCAGCGTCCAGCTCACGCCGGACCCGTAGAACCGGCCAGGGCTACCGCACCGCGCATCGAGGGCAGGCGCGTTGTGCTCTACATCGAGGACAACCCGGTCAACGTGATGCTGATGGAAGCCATGCTCGGGCGCGAACCGGAGCTGCGGTTGATCACCGCACCGCTCCCTGAGATGGGCCTGGAACTGGCCGCTGCGCAACGCCCGGACCTGATCCTGCTCGACATCCAGTTGCCCGGAATGGATGGCTACGAGGTCCTGCGGCGCCTGCGGGCCGTCGAATCCACGCGCGACATTCCAGTGGTCGCTGTCAGCGCCAACGCCATGAGCGGAGACATGGAGCAGGGTTTGGCCGCAGGCTTCCACGATTACCTCACCAAGCCGCTGGACTTGTCGCGGCTGCTGGACGTCGTGCGCGGTGCCCTATGCCATCAGGGATCCTCTATAGAATGAATAAATGGGGCGCGCCGGAACATGGTGGCTTGGTCTTGCCCTCCTGGCCCATTCACTCGGGGCGGCCAGCGTTGAAGCTGTGACCGGCGCGGCGGCGACCTCGACCCCAGCACCGGTGGTCCTGATGAAGGTGAACGGCGCGATCGGCCCGGCGACCGCCGACTACATCCACCGCGCGCTGGAGTTCGCTGCGAAGCAGCAGGCGCAGCTCGCGGTGCTGCAGCTCGACACGCCCGGCGGTCTGGACGCGTCGATGCGCGACATCATCAAGGACATCCTCGCGTCACGCGTGCCGGTCGTGACCTGGGTCGCGCCGAACGGCGCGCGTGCGGCGAGCGCCGGTACCTACATCCTCTACGCGAGCCACATCGCGGCGATGGCGCCGGCGTCCAACCTCGGCGCGGCCACGCCCGTGGCGATCGGCCTGCCGGGAGCCGGCCCCTCGCCCGAGAACCCTCTGCCCCCCAGGAAGGCGTCGGATGCCGAACGCGGCAGCCCCACCAAGCCGGGCCGCCCAGCGAGCGGCGCGGCGCGCGGTGATGCGCCGCCGGAGCGCATGATCGACGCGATGGTCGCGAAGCGCATCGGCGACGCCGCCGCCTACATCCGCAGCCTCGCGCAACTGCGCGGGCGCAACGCCGACTGGGCCGACAAGGCGGTGCGCGAAGCGGTGAGCTTGTCGTCGCAGGATGCGCTGAAAATCAAGGTCATCGATCTGGTCGCCGGCGATCTGAGCGATCTGCTGCAACAGATCGACGGGCGCGAGGTCCGCCTGGCCGGCGCCACCGGCCCCGCCAACGCCGTGCGCCTGGCCACACGCGACGCAGCTGTCGTCGAATTCGAAGCCGACTGGCGCAACAAAGTGCTGTCGGTGCTCACGGATCCAAGCCTGGCGCTGATCCTGATGATGGTGGGCATCTACGGCTTGCTGTTCGAGTTCTCGAACCCGGGCTTCGTCGTCCCCGGCGTCGTCGGCGGCATCTGTCTGCTGATGGCGCTGTTCGCGTTCCAGATGCTGCCGGTGAATTACGCCGGATTGGGGCTGATCCTGCTCGGCGTCGCCTTCCTCGTCGCCGAAGCATTCGTGCCGAGCTACGGCGCGCTCGGCCTGGGCGGAATCGTTGCGTTCGCGATCGGCGCGCTGCTGCTGATCGACAGCGACGTTCCCGGCTTCGGCATTCCGCTGCCGTTGATTGCCGCGCTCACCGCCGCCTCGGGCGTGTTCATTCTCGTGGTCGCCGCGATGGCGGCCAAGGCGCGCCGGCGCCCCGTGATCAACATGGTCGCGGGAGGGCGCGCGCTGCTCGGCGCGAGCGGCGAACTGGTCGAGTTCGCGGGCGGCGAAGGCTGGGCGCTGATCGGCGGCGAGCACTGGAAAGTGCGCGGGGGCGCCGACCTGCGCGCGGGCCAATCGATTTGCGTGACGGGCGTCGGCGGAGCCGGCGGCGTCGTGCTCGACGTGGCCATTCAATCCGCCGAGCTTGGCTCGGGCCAGGCGGCCCCTCCTCCATGAAACCTGCCGGAGTCGCACCATGGGCTACATCGGATCTCTGACCATCGCGGCGCTGCTGCTGATTGCGGTGGCGTCGTCGTTTCGCATCCTGCGCGAATACGAGCGCGGCGTCGTGTTCCAGCTCGGCCGGTTCTGGAAGGTCAAGGGCCCCGGCCTGGTGATCCTGATCCCGGGCATCCAGCAGATGGTGAAGGTGGGGCTGCGCGTCGTCGTGCTCGACATCCCGAGCCAGGACGTGATCACGCGCGACAACGTTTCGGTGAAGGTGAACGCGGTGCTGTACTTTCGCGTGATCGACCCCGAAAAGGCGATCATCCAGGTCGAGAACTACCTCGCAGCGACGAGCCAGCTCGCGCAGACGACGTTGCGCGCCGTGCTCGGCAAGCACGAGCTCGACGACCTGCTCGCCGAGCGGGAACGCTTGAATCTGGATATCCAGAAGACGCTCGCGGCGCAGACCGACGCGTGGGGCATCAAGGTCACGATCGTCGAAATCAAGCACGTCGATTTGAACGACAGCATGGTGCGCGCCATCGCGCGCCAGGCCGAGGCCGAGCGCGAACGCCGCGCCAAGGTGATCCACGCCGAAGGCGAATTGCAGGCATCGGTGAAGCTCGCCGAAGCGGCCGAGATCCTCGGCCGCCAGCCGCAGGCGATCCAGCTGCGCTACCTGGAAACGTTGACGGTGATCGCCGCCGACAAGAATTCGACGATCGTGTTTCCGCTGCCGATCGACATCATCACCCCGTTGTTGCAGTGGGCGAAGGGCAAGGCGGCGGCGCCGGGCGCGTGATCCCGTTCGGCCAGGAGCGTGGGTGGCAGCAGGCGGCCTTCCGCCGCCCTGTCTGCTACGCCTTGCCGCCAGGCGCGAGCGGCGCCCACCCGGTGAGCCGGCCGATCTCGGCCTTCACATGGTG
Organism: Burkholderiales bacterium; assembly: GCA_031419535.1. Lineage (GTDB taxonomy): Bacteria > Pseudomonadota > Gammaproteobacteria > Burkholderiales > Burkholderiaceae_C > JAEMQF01. The sequence goes on from JANOLA010000460.1 coordinate 12,778, forward strand.
CGACATCGCGGCCCGGTCCGCCACCAGCATCACCATGCGAAAGCCCTGGTCGATGTAGCGCTGCGTGAATTTCGAGCCCGCGGTGTGAATCGCGGCAATCACGTTGTGGCGCTGGCAGGCCGCGAGGATCTTGTTCACCGTGGCCACGTGCAGCGGCTCGTCGTTGTCCATCACCGGCGCCAGGCCGAGCGCCAGGGCGAGGTCGGTGGGGCCGATGTAGACCGCGTCCACACCCGGCGTGGAGATGATTTCCTCCATCTTCTGAATGCCCTCAGCGGTCTCGATCATCACGACGCAGGCCATTTCGCGATCGGCGCCTCTCTGGTAGTCCGCCCCGCCATACAGCAGCGCGCGGTTCGGGCCGTTGCTGCGCATGCCCACCGGCGGGTAGCGGCACGCGGCCACGGCGCGCTCGGCCTCGGCGCGGTTGCTCACCATCGGCACGATCACGCCGTAGGCGCCGGCGTCCAGCACCTTCATGATCATCGCCGGCTCGTTCCATGGCACGCGCACGAACGGTGTGACCTGCGTGGTCGAGATCGCGGTGAGCATGGTCACCGCGTCGGAGTAGTCGATGCAGCCGTGCTGCATGTCGATGCACAGCCAGTCCAGGCCGGTGTGCGCCATCACCTCGGCCGAAAAGCCGTTCGGGATGGAGAGGAAACTGCCAATCGCGGGTTTGCCTTCGCGCCAGAGTTGTTTGACACGGTTCATTCGCATGCTGTTTCTCCGGGGGTGGGATGGCCGAATTCCGATTGATCAACTCGGCAAGCCGTGAGCATAATCGGCGGCGGCGCGGATCGGACACGCGGGTCGCACTCGCGGGTCGGAAAGGCGGGTCGAACATTCACCCCTTCCCGGACGTGCGATTGAGTGCCACACTGGGCGGGCACGCTTGGCGGCTGCGCCGGACGCGCCTTCACCGTTTCTCCCCAATTCATTACCCCACGGAGACATTGCATGAGCGAAAAAACGCCGACCGCGCAAGTGGCCGACTGGCTGGCCGCACTGAATGCAGCCCTGACCCGCGGCGACGCCGCTGCGGCCGCGACCCTCTTCAACGACGAGAGCTATTGGCGCGACATGGTGTCGTTCACCTGGAACATCGCCACCGCCGAAGGCAATGCGAGAGTGCGAGAGTTGATCGAGCGCGCCGTGCTGCCGGCCAAGCCGTCAAATTGGCAACTCGACGGCGAAGCCACCGAGGCCGGTGGTGTGACGGAAGCCTGGATCAAGTTCGAAACCGCGGTCGCGCGCGGCTACGGCCACTTGCGCCTGATGGGCGGCAAGTGCTGGACGCTGCTCACGACGATGCGGGAGCTGAAAGGCTTTGAAGAAGCGAAGGGCGAATCGCGCGACCGCGGCGTCGTGCACGGCGCCGACCCGAGCCGCAAGACCTGGTTGGAGCGCCGCGCCCAGGAAGAAGCCGAGCTCGGCATCAAGACCCAGCCGTACTGCGTGATCATCGGTGGCGGGCAAGGCGGCATCGGCCTGGGCGCGCGCATGCGACGCCTGGGCGTCCCGACGATCATCGTCGAGAAGAATCCGCGCCCCGGTGACTCCTGGCGGAACCGCTACAAGAGCCTGTGTCTGCACGATCCGGTGTGGTACGACCACCTGCCCTACCTGCCCTTCCCCGACCACTGGCCGGTGTTCGCGCCCAAAGACAAGATCGGCGACTGGCTCGAGATGTACACCAAGGTGATGGAGCTGAACTACTGGAGCTCGACCACCGCTCGACACGCGAAGTACGACGAGGCGAAGAAGGAGTGGAGCGTCGAGGTGGAGCGTGGCGGCAAGACGATCACGCTGAGGCCGAAGCACCTGGTGCTCGCCACCGGCATGTCGGCCGTGCCGAACATGCCCAAGGTGCCGGGCATGGAAGACTTCAAGGGCGAGCTTCACCACTCCAGCAAGCACCCGGGCCCCGACGCCTACAAGGGCAAGAAGTGCGTGGTCATCGGCTCCAACAACTCGGCGCACGACATCTGCGCGGCGCTCTGGGAAAACGGCGCCGACGTGACGATGGTGCAGCGCTCCTCCACCCACATCGCGCGCTCCGACTCGCTGATGGACCTGGCCCTGGGCGGCCTGTATTCCGAAGCCGCGGTGAAAGCCGGCGTGACGACCGACAAGGCCGATCTGATCTTCGCGTCGCTGCCGTACAAGATCCTGCCCGCGCTGCAAGTTCCGGTCTATGAAGAGATGGCGAAACGCGACGCCGATTTCTACAAGCGCCTGGAGAAAGCCGGCTTCATGCTCGACTTCGGCGAAGACGGCTCGGGCCTGTTCGTGAAGTACCTGCGGCGCGGCTCGGGCTACTACATCGATGTGGGCGCGAGCGAACTCGTGGCCGACGGCAAGATCAAGCTCAAGACCATGGTGAGTGTGGAGCGCATCAAGGAGCGTTCGGTGCAGTTCAGCGACGGCAGCGAGCTGCCGGCCGACCTGATCGTCTTCGCCACCGGCTACGGCTCGATGAACGGCTGGGCCGCCCAGCTCATCAGCAAAGACGTGGCCGACAAGGTGGGCAAGTGCTGGGGCCTGGGCTCGAACACGAAGAAGGATCCGGGGCCGTGGGAAGGCGAGCTGTGCAACATGTGGAAGCCCACGCACCAGGAAGCGCTGTGGTTCCACGGTGGCAACCTGCACCAGTCACGCCACTACTCGCAGTTCTTGTCGCTGCAGTTGAAGGCGCGCATGGAGGGGATTCCTACGCCGGTGTATGGGATGGGGGCGGTGCATCACGTGGCGTGAGCTTGCGAACGTTGGGCGGGCAAAGCCGGCGGCGATGCTGAGGAGTGTCCATAATGAATGCGTACAAGCGGCCGTGGCGTTTTCTCGAACTCGTGACGCGGGCGCGCAGGTCCGTTGTGCTACTTGCGCTCCTTGCTTTGGCGACGGCTGCCGCGGCGCAGGGGAACAAGCCACCTCGAGTCGCCTACGTCATGAGCGGAACGATGGAGGGCAGCCGCCTGTTGGTGGCGGCGATGCGCGCGGGCCTGGCCGACGAAGGCCTGGTCGATGGGCGCAACGTTGTTCTCGACGTGCGCTACCTGGACGGACGTACCGAGCGCTATGCAGAGGTCTTCGCGGACATCGTCCGCGACTCGGTAGATGTGCTTGCGGCCGCTGGCCCGGTGGGAATTCGAGCTGCGCGTGACGCGAGCGCCGGCCGCATTCCGGTGGGCGCATACTTTTGCGGCACCGACGTCAAGCAAATGGTCGAGTCGTTCGCGCGGCCCGGCGGCAACGTCACCGGCGTATCGTGTTTCAGCGCCGAATTGGCGGTGAAACGCGTCGAGCTGCTGAAGGATGCCATTCCCGGCCTGCGCCGCATTGGTTACCTGTACGACCCGAGGAACCCCGGCAAAGACAAGGAGTTGTCCGAAGTTCGCGATGCCGCCACCAAGCTCGGCATGAGCGTCGTCGCAGCGACGGTCAGCGCGCCCGACGGATTCCGCGTGGCAATCGCATCGCTGCGTCGCGAGCGCGCCGAAGCACTCATCATCTCGGAAGACCCGTTCACGTACGCGCACCGCGCGCAGATCGTCGCGCTCAGCGCGGAGCATCAAATGCCCGACATCTCCTCGTTTCGCGAATTTGTCGTGGCGGGAGGCGTCCTGTCGTATGGCGCGAGCACTGTCGACGGCCAGCGGCATCTTGGGCGCTACTTCGCAAAGATGATTCGCGGAGCCAAGCCGTCCGAGCTACCGATCTGGCATCCGATGCGCTTCGAACTCGTCGTGAATCGCAAGGCCGCCCGCGCACTCGGGCTGACGATTCCGAACATGGTGCTGATGCGCGCCGACGATGTGATCGAATAATCTCATTCCCTTCGACCGAACGCAGCGGACAACGCCGGTGATGACGACCCGCGCGCTCAGAGCGTCGATGAATTCACTCTGGACATCGACGAGCAGGGAGTCTGCTTGCGTTCCGAAGCTTCGGGATTCGCGTAGACGTCGAACCGTGCCACGAATTCAGCGCCCCTTCATGAACGTGCGGTACTTCGCCAGCGGCAAGCCTTCGCGCTCGATCCTCATGTTGTAGGCCGCGATGGCTTCCTTGCTCTGTTCATTCCACCGGTCCCAGTAGCGCCGCTGCACTTCTTGTGCGAGGAGTGCGTCCACGGTCTGTGAGATGTTCATTCCGAGTTCGCGCGCGCTATCGAGCACCTCGGCGTTCAGGCTCAGGTTGATGGGGCGCTTCACGAAACCGCGCGCAATTCCTTGCGCACCACCAGCTTCAACCCCGACCATGTGGCATCGACCGCGCACACTTTCACATCGACCCAGCCCATCGGCAGCACCACTTCGCGGATCGTGTCTTCGGTGATGTCGGTGGCAACCTTGGCCGCTTTCTTCGGCCATGAGATCCACAGCACGGCGCCGGGCCCGAGCAGCTTGCGCAGGCGTTGCGCCTCTTTGGCAAGCACGCTGCGCTGCGTGACGAACAGATGCACGAGCTTGCACCCCGCATCGGCGCTCGCGGCGAGGCTCGCGCCCTCGGGCCAGGGCACGACGAGGGCGCGATAGTCGGCTGGCGCGTTCAACGCCGCCACTCGCTGGCCTGGAGCGATGCCGAGTTTCTTGGGCAGCGGCGTTCCGGAATAGCCTGCGCTTGCCATGCGATCGACTGTACAGCCACGGTGGAGGGATTGGGCGACCGGTCTGGCCGCGGCTGGCGCGCCGCGAGCGCGCCACCAACAGAGTAGTTTCGCTAACTTGACGCTCGGAGTCGGCAGCGCCAAGAATGAGGATCACCCACACAGGAGACTTGAATGCACCGCCGTTTCGCCCCACCCCGACTGCCCGCCCGCAATGGGCTTCTGCGAAGCGCCCTGGCGCTGCTCGCCACGACGTTTCTGCTGGCACCTGCCAGTCCGACGCTTGCGGACGACGACCGGGAGGGCGAAGCCGCGCTCTGGTCGATGATCCGCCGAGCCCGGGTGATCGACCTTTCGCACACCTGGGACGCGAATTCGCCGATCGCCGGCGTGAATCCGCCGTATTCGTTCGCGCTCGCGGCGACGCACGCGAATACCCGTGGCGCGTTCGGCGACGGCGGGCAGCTCTCGTTCACCTCCGAAATCATGCAGTGGAGCGGTCAGCACGGCGCGCCGAGCATCGACGCGATCGGCCACATCGGGCGCGACGGCAAGCTGTTCGGCGGCGTCGATGCGGCCGCGTCCACCACCAACCCGAACGGCCTGGGCGCGAGCGGCGTCGGCGCGCACCTGGCGATCGACAAGTTCCCGAACGACCTGCTCGTGAATCGCGGCGTGCTGCTTGACGTGGCACGTTGGGTGCAGGGCGATGCGTCGCCGTTGCCGCCGACGTTCGAGATCACTGCCCAGCACCTGAAGGATGCCGCGCAGCACCAGCGCGTGCGCCTGCGCAAAGGCGACACGGTGTTCATCCGCACCGGTTGGGGCCAGCACTTCGCAGGCGATTCGGCCACTTACGCAGGCGCCAACTCTCCCGGCCCGGGGCTGGACGCCGCGGAGTACCTGATCAAGGCGGGTGCGCGCATCGTCGGCAACGACACGCTGACGTTCGAGCAGCGCCCGCCGCTCGCATTCCAGCCGAAGTTCCAGGTATTCCCGGTGCACATGCGGCTCATCACCGACGCGGGCATCTTCATCATCGAGAACCTCAATCTCGAGGAACTGTCGGCCGCGCGCGCTTACGAATTCACCGTGATCACGCCGCCGATCAAGGTGCGCGGCGGCACCGGCTCGGCGCTGCGCGCGTTTGCGCTCGTGCCGCGCAAGAACGACTGAGCAAACGTCAAGGGCAGGCGGCCGGGTTCGCGACCGGTTCTGCAACGCGCTGCAGCGTCACGGGACCGAGCAGCGCGCCGCCCGCGGCGTCGAGCAGGGTGACTTGCAGATCCAGCCCGGTGGTGCCCGCGATCCCCACGACCAGCGTCGCGGGTAGCAGCGGAATGCCGCTGCCGAGCGCCAGGTTGCCGAAAAACCTCCCGTCGCCCGCTGCCAGGGTCGGCATCGCCAGCGCGACCGACGTGAACGCGCCGCCGCCCTCCCCTGCCACGCTCTCCGTGCTGCGCGAAAGCGCCGATGCGACGCGGCTCCAACTGATCGGCCAGTTGCCCAATGCGCAACGCCCCGCGCCTCTGGGCAAACCCGGCGAACAGGTGTACGCGGTGCGCTTTCTCGGAACGCGTGGCTACGTCGTGACGTTCCGCCGCGTCGACCCGCTGTATGTGCTCGACCTTGGCGACCCCGCGGACCCGAAGCGCGTGGGCGAGCTTCAGGTGGCGGGGTTTTCCGACTACCTGTTCCCGATGAGCGACTCGCTGCTGCTCGGCGTGGGCAAGGACGCTGACGCGAACGGCGTCGTCGGCGGCGTCAAGGTCGCGTTGATCGACGTGGCGGACCCCGCCCATCCGCAGCAGGTGGCCTCGCAGGTGTTCGGCGAGGCCGGCAGCACGAGTGGGCTGGACGCGTCGCGCCACGGCATCGACATCTTCACGCGTGGCAGCACGGTGCGCGTGGCGCTGCCGCTGTGGCTGAACGGCGCGCAGTTCGCGCCGGGGCCGCGCGGCTTGCAGCGTATTGAAGTAGACACGTCGGCGCGCACGTTGACGGCCAAGCCGCTGATCGCCGGGCCGTCAAGCAAGCTCTGGCTCGCCGATGAGCGGGCGGTGCAGATCGAGAACCACGTGTACCACTTCGCGAACGGCGAGCTCACGGCGTCGCTCTGGTAACCTCGCGGCGCGCGCGGCCGGTCGCGTGCTGGAATCGCGAGGTTTGCATGTTGTTTCCCACCACCATCGTCGGCAGTTTCCCGCAACCCGACTGGCTGATCGACCGCGAAAAACTCGCGGGCCGCTTCCCACCGCGCGTGCGCGCGAAGGAGCTGTGGCGCGTTGCCGAGCCGCACCTTCAACAGGCCTGGGAAGACGCGACGCTGCTGGCGATCCGCGCGCAGGAAGACGCGGGCCTGGACATCGTCAGCGACGGTGAAATCCGGCGCGAGAGTTATTCGAACCGCTTCGCCACGGCGCTGGAGGGCGTGGATCTCGACAACCCGGGGACGGCGCTGGATCGCTCCGGCCACCCGAACCCGGTGCCACGCATCGTGGGTCACATCAAGCGCCGCCACGCCGTGGAAGTCGACGACGTGCGCTTCCTGAAGCGCCACACGAAAGCCCAGGTGAAGATCACCGTGCCTGGGCCGTTCACGATGTTCCAGCAGGCGCAAAACGATTTCTACAAGAGCGAAGAGGAAGGCGCACTCGCCTACGCCGAAGCGGTGAACGCCGAGATCCGCGACCTCTTTGCCGCCGGCGCCGACGTGGTGCAGATCGACGAACCCTACATGCAGGCGCGGCCCGAAAAAGCGCGCCAGTACGGACTCAAGGCGCTGAACCGCGCGCTCGAAGGCATCACCGGAACGACCGCCGTGCACATCTGCTTCGGCTACGCCGCGATCATCCACGCGCGGCCGAGCGGCTACTCGTTCCTGCCCGAGCTGCGCGGCTGCTCGTGCCGCCAGGTGTCGATCGAAACCGCGCAATCGAAGCTCGACTGCAAGGTGCTCGCGGAACTGCCCGACAAGCAGATCATGGTCGGCTGCATTGACCTGTCAGACCCGAAGATCGAAACACCCGAAGTCGTGGCGGCACGCGTGCGCCGCGCCCTGCCTTATGTGGCCAAGGAGCGCATCATCCTCGCGCCCGATTGCGGCATGAAGTACTTGCCGCGCGACGTGGCTTCGGCGAAGCTGCGCGCGATGGTCGAGGGCGCGAAGATTTTGCGGCGCGAGCACGGGGCGTCCTGTGCACCACCCACTCGCGCGCCGGGTCGACACCGATGAGCGCTGCGGCCTCTTCGTCGTAGAACGCCCCGACGGCGCAGGCGCCCAGGCCGCGCGCGCCGGCCTCGAGATAGACGCGCTCGCCGACAAGGCCCGCCTCGAGAAAGGCGTGGCGGTAGCCGCGTGCCGGGCCGGTGGCGTCGGCGCTGAACGTGTCTCGATCGATCGTCAGCACGAAGACGACGGCCGCGTCTCCGATCACGTCTTGATCGAGCGCCGCGGCTTGCGATGCGGCACGCAGGCTTCGTTCCGTGTGCGGGCGCGCCAATGCGTTGCGCGGCTGCAAGCAGCAGGCAGAACGATCGCGTCCCGCGGCGCTGCCGGCGCGGCCGCCGGGGCGGTCTCGGCCTGGGGCAGTGGATCCGGCGCTTCTCGCCCTCGCCATCGTCGCGCGGGCCGAGCAGCAGGTACACGCCGGTCTGGCCCAGCTCGTCGCGCTGCTTCACCTTGGGCAGCAAAGCGCGCGGGAAGATCAGTGCCTTGCCGATCCAGTTGGAGCGCTCGACGACGCGCAGGCCGTCGGGGTCGCCGTCGGCGACGAAGATGCGGAGGGAGAAGGGGTTGCTCATCTCGTCGTCAGAACCACATCTGCCAGGTTCGCTCGGCGGCCATCTGCAAGGAGCAGATCGATGAACTTTTCGACATAGTCGCCATAGCTCATGCCGTCGTCGCGCGGAACGTTGCAGCAGTTCCAGAGTTTCTGGACGAGGGTGGAGGCGTTCATTTCTTGGCGATGCGCGGCAGCGCCTCGACCTTGGCCGCAACGGCGCGGCAGGCGGCGATCAGGTCAGTGACGATGCGCTCATCGATGCTGAGATCGCCCTCGTACTCACCGAGGTTGCGCAGGTCGTGGCACTTGGACAGCACGCGCCACACCTCGGGCCCGAGGTCCAGCGTGTGCGGCAGCATCTGGAAAACGATATAGCGGTTGCTGGAGCGGTAACCATGCCAGCGCAACGCCGCGAAGCACAACGCGTGCGCAGCGTTGTAGGCCAGATCGAACCGGCTTTCGAGTGACAGCGAGGGGGTGGCAGCGTCCTTCAGCCGCGCCAGGCCCGAGCGCTTCAGCCCGGCAAACTCGTTGGTGTCGGGCGGTTCCGCCTTCAGCGGCTTGCCCGCGCCACAAAGGTTCTCAAAGGCCGAGAGCATCTTCACCTCCGATCAGCCACAGCTTGGATTGCGCCAGCACGCGCGTCGCGAACGCCTCTTTGCGCTTGACGCGCTTGGCCAGCTCTTGCGGCGTGTAGATCGTCGGGTTCACCGTGCGGCCAAGCCGTGTGCTCACTTCTTCGAGCGCCGCGTACAGATCGGAGTAGGCCAGTTCGTCGCTGATCAGCATCAGATCGATGTCGCTCGAAGCCGTGTCCTCGCGCTTCGCGATCGACCCGTACACGAATGCCGCCCGAATGCGCGCGGCCAGCGGCGCCAGTGCCTCGCGCAAGGGCTCGGCCAGGCCCACCGTCTTTTGCACGATG
>JANOLA010000461.1:0-10247 GCA_031419535.1 Burkholderiales bacterium
TTGCAGCGCCTTCTTCTGCTGGTTCACTTGCAGCGGGTCTTTGACGAAGGTCGCTTTCGCGATGATGTCTTTCTCGCTGAACGATCGGCTCTTCACGCGCGCCAGCGCGAACGTGTCGCCCGGGTTGAGAGTGCCGATCAACCAGTTCACGACGTACTGCGCCTTGTCGACTTCCTTCGAGTAGGTGCCCGAAGTGTCGAGCAGCATGTAGACGGCGCGCTGCTGGCCGCCCTGCTCGCCGCAGCCCGAGGCGAACAAGGCCAAGGCCATCCCGGCGAGAGCCGCCAGCCAGGGCCGCGAGGCCCGGCCCACGGTGCGCTGAACAGCGCGCCCCACGACGTTCCCGAGCCCGGCCCTCATGACGCCCGCCCCTGGGCCCGCGGCGTCGGCGTCGGCAGCGCACCGGCGCCGCGCGACTTGATCAGCCGCTCCACGCTCAGCGGCAGGAAGATCAAGGCGTCGAACAGCATCATCAGCGCCTTGCCGAGATGCCGGAACACGTTCGATGCGATACGCAGCGCGATGCTGGAAATGCGCAGCAGGAACACGAGCAGCGCGCCGATCACGGTGCGCGCCGAGTGGATGAAGTATTCGAGCGGCAGGCCGACGAAGGCGAGCGCGAACGGCAAGATGAAGCCGAGGATCATCTGCCCGGCCACGGGCACCTTCTGCACCCAGCCCAGGTCCGCCGCGGCCTGAGCGACGACGCCCCCCGCCGAATTGCCCAGACTCGCCTTGAACGCCAGGTCGGCCAGGATGATCTGGTCACGCATCACCGCCAGGCCCACTTCAACGCCGGCAAGGATCAGCAGGATCGTGAAAAAGATCCACGCCAGCGTGCGGCGCATCTTGTCGGGCATCGCGTTGATGCCGGGAAACAGGTGTGTGATGCGTAGCGTTTCGAGCAAGAACAGGCCCATCGCCGATTCGATCAGGATGATCACGAGCGCGGCGATGTGCGAGACCTCCAAGTTGCCCACCAGGTATTCGCCGGCGCCGACCATCGCCGACATCGGGCGCTGGATCAGCCAGAAGTTGACGAACGCGCCGCCCAACGCGATCGCGAGCACGATGCCGGCGATGAAGAACTGGCTCGACGCCGACGCCGTGAGCGAGTGCTCGACCTTCTCCGACTTGTTCTGGATTTCCTGGTACTTGTCCATCAGCCCGTCGATTCGCGCCGCGCCGTCTTGCATGCCCGCCATGTTGGCGTCCACCTTGGCCAGCGTCTGCTCGAGGGATCGCCAGAACGGCATGAAGCCGGCGAGGATCTTGTGCCGAGACTCGTAGGAGCGCCGGTACTCGCCCACCACCTTTTCGTAGATCGGACCCAGCGACTTCGCGATGTCTTCCAAAATCTTCTGCGTCAGCGGGTCGCCCATGTTCTTGATGTTGGCGATGGTCTCGGTCGCCTTCACCCAGTCCGGCGGAGGCGGCGGCACTTCGCCGCATTTCTTGTAGTCGTCTTCAACGCGCGTGATCTCATCGAGCAGGCGCCGCTGCAACACCGGGTAACCGCCGAGGTCGCGCCGCACCATCACGGTGATGCGCTCGAACTCGCGCTGAATCTCCTGCTCGACGCCTTTGCGCGCCTGCGACAGCAGCACCAGCTTATTGCGTTCGCGCAAGCCCTCGGCAGCGCGCGACAGCCACTGGCCACCGACGCGCAGGCTGCCCGCGGCGATGCGCGAGACGGCGGTCAACATGCCGTGCACGGGGGTGCGCGCCGCGTAGAGAAAGACCACCGCGATCAGGCCCAGCACGAGCGCCGATAGCGCGGGGTTTTCGGGGAACAACATCCATGACATGGGGCACCTGTGGGGAAGTGAGTGCGCCGCCGGACGGGGCCGAGCGACAGCGGCGCCCATGATGGGCGCGCGAAGCGCTACAAACTGTCAGCAAAGGTCAGGATGGATTCAAGAAGGCGCGGCAAGCGCGCGCAGCGGCACAAGCTGCACAAAAGTGCCGGAACTTGCTGTCGGGCGGCGCGCGGCCGCTTGGCGCATGCGCCGCGCAAGTGTTATTCGACCAGGCGCTTCATTTCCCAAGGCCCATCTGTTTGCCGACCTCGGTGTAGACCTTGATGCGTTCTTTCATGAACGCATCCATGCGGTCCACCCCCACGTTCACGAGCTCGAAGCCGCTCTTCGCGGCCAGCTCTTTCATTTCGGGGTCGGCGTTCAACGCGGCCCACAGATCCGACAAGCGCTTGCGAGCTTCCGGCGGCGTCGACTTCGGAACGCCGATGCCGCGGTAGGCGCCGTCGACCCAATCGACGCCGAGTTCCTTGAACGTGGGAACGTCGGGCATCAATGGATGGCGCGCGTCCATCGCCACCGCGAGCGCGCGCACCTTGCCCTTGTTGTTGATCGCGAACGCGGTGTAGGTCATGCTGCCGTCGACATGGCCGCCCAGCACCGCCATCGTCATGTCGCCCGTCCCCTTGAACGGCACGTAAGTCGTCTTCACGCCGAAAGCCTGGTTCAGTCGCTGGTGCGCCGCGTGGTTCGCTGAATTGAGGCCCGAGCCGCCGAGGTTGAGCTTTTCCGGCTGCGCCTTCGCGGCCTTCACGAAATCGGCGAAGCTCTTCAGCGGGCTCGAATCGGGAACGACCAGCGCATCGGGTGTGTAATGGAACCAGAACACCGGGCTCACGTCTTCCGTCTTGTATTGCACCTGGCCTTCCATCGGCTGCAACACCATGTGCGGCAGGTTCACGCCGGCGATGTTCACGCCGTCGCCGGGCAGCGTGTTCAGCGTGCTCCAAAGCAGCGCGCCGCCGGCGCCGGCCTTGTACTGGATCACGGTGTCGATGGCCGGGCACTTCTTCTTCAGCACGATCTGCTGGTGGCGCGCCGACAGGTCCGATTCGCCGCCCGGCGGGAACGCCTGCCAGTACATCAGCGCCTTGTCGGGGCAGGGCTGGGCCTGCGCGGGTGCGGCGGCGAGTGTGGCGACGAGCGCGGCGGCGCTCAGGACAAACGTGGCGATCAGGCTCGGATGCATCGTGAAACTCCTTGGATTGCTGTCGATCTTGCCCTCACGCCGCGCTTCGCGCATGGGGGTTCGCCCGCAGCCAGGCGCAAACCGCGGACGTGACCTGCACCGTCGTCGCGCTGCCGCCCAGGTCGCGGGTGTGCAGGGCAGGGTTCGCGGTCACGGCTTCGATCGCCGCCATCACCTGCCGCGCGCAAACCGTTTCGCCAAGGTGTTCGAGCAGCATCACGAGCGACCAGAAGGTGCCGAGCGGATTCGCCAGGCCCTTGCCCATGATGTCGAACGCCGAGCCGTGGATCGGCTCGAACATGCTCGGGTAACGACGCTCGGGGTCGATGTTTCCCGTGGGCGCGAGGCCCAGGCTGCCGGCCAGCGCCGCGGCGAGGTCGCTCAGGATGTCGGCGTGCAGGTTGGTCGCGACGACGGTGTCGATGCTCGCCGGCCGGTTCACCATGCGCGCCGTCATCGCGTCCACCAGTTCCTTGTCCCAAGTCACGTCGGGAAACTCGGACGCGACTTCGTGCGCGATCTGGTCCCACATCACCATCGCGTGGCGTTGCGCGTTCGACTTGGTGACGACGCTCAGCAACTTGCGCGGCCGCGTGCGCGCGAGTGCGAACGCGTAGCGCAGGATGCGTTGCACGCCGGCGCGCGTCATCAGCGTCACGTCGGTCGCGGCCTCGATCGGCTGGCCCAGGTGCACGCGCCCGCCGGCGCCGGCGTATTCGCCTTCCGTGTTTTCGCGAACGATCACCCAGTCCAGGTCCTGCGGCTTGCAGCGCTTCAGCGGCGCGTCGATGCCGGGCAAGATGCGCGTGGGCCGAACGTTCGCGTACTGGTCGAAGCCCTGGCAGATTTTCAAGCGCAGGCCCCACAGCGTGATGTGGACGGGAATGTCCGGGTCGCCGGCCGAGCCGAACAGGATCGCGTCCTTGCCGCGCAGCGCGTCCAAGCCGTGCTCGGGCATCATCACGCCGTGTGCTCGGTAGAAGTCACCGCCCCAGCCGAAGTTCTCGAACTCGAAGGCGATGCCGGGGTTCACTTGCACGAGCTGCTCCAGCACCTGCCGGCCGGCGGGAATCACTTCCTTGCCGATGCCGTCTCCCGGGATCGTCGCGATCGAATAGGTCTTCATGGGGTTCGCACTGTAGAGCATCGGGATCGGCCCGCTTGACGCTGCGCCGCGCCTGGCCTCTACTGTGCCCTGGCCGAAACAGAAACAGGAGCGCGAGCATGGGAACGACGATCAACTTCAAGCGCCCGGACGGGCAGTCCGTTCAAGGCCATCTCGCCGAGCCGGAAAACGCCAAGGGCGCGAGCGCCGTGGTCGTGCTCCAGGAGTGGTGGGGCCTGAACGACCAAATTCGCGGCGTCGCCGAGCGTTTGGCCGCGGCCGGCTACCTGGCGCTGGTGCCCGACCTGTACCGAGGCAAATCGACGGTTGAGGCCGAAGAGGCGCATCACTTGATGACGGGCCTGAACTTCGGCGACGCGGCCTCGCAGGACATTCGCGGTGCCGTGCAGTACCTGAAAGGCCGCTCGGCCAAGGTCGGCGTCACCGGCTTTTGCATGGGTGGCGCGCTGACGGTTCTGTCGCTGACGATGGTTCCCGAAGCGAGTGCCGGCGTCGTGTGGTACGGCTATCCGCCGCTCGAGTTCGTGGACGCATCGAAGATCAAGGCGCCGATGCTCGCGCATTGGGCGACGCAAGACGGCGCATTTGCGATCGCCGGCGTCGACGCGCTGGAGGAGAAACTGCGCAGCGCCGGCGTGGCTTACTGCGGCCAGCGCTACTTGGCGCAGCATGGTTTCGCGAACGAGACCGCGGTCGGCCCGAAGCGTCTGCCGATCACCCAATACGATGCGGCCTGGGCACAGATCGCCTGGGACCGAACGTTCGGATTCTTCGGCAAGCACTTGATCTGATTTTTCCGAGCTCAATCCGCCGGTGCCAGCCGGCGCTGCACGCGCCGATGCTGCTACTGCAACGCCGCCGCGTCGCTGTGCGAATGGCAGCCCTGGCCCAGCATGTCGGGGGTGATCAGCGTGATGCCGTGCTCGGTGACGTGAAAGCGCGTCGCGTCGTGGGCGTGGTTCATTCCCGCGGAAAAGCCGTCGGGCAAATGACAGTCCTTGTCCACCACACAGCGGCGCAAGGTCACGCCGCGGCCGATGCGAACGTTGGGCAGAATCACCGACTCTTCGATCAGGCTGTCTTCCTCGACTCGCACCTTGAAGCCGAGCAAGGAGCGGCGCACCGTGGCGCCGCTGACGATGCAACCGCTGCACACCACGGAGTCGGTGGCCATGCCGCGCCGGCCGGCGTCGTCGAACACGAATTTCGCCGGAGCCAACTGGCGCTGCAGGCTGAGCACCGGCCAGTCGTCGTCGTACAGGTTGAGTTGCGGCTGCACCTCCACCAGGTCCATGTGCGCTTCCCAGTACGCGTCCACGGTGCCGACGTCGCGCCAGTAGGGCTTCTCGCCGACCATGTTGACGCATGAGCGCGAGTAGCGGTGCGCGTGCACGCGGGCGTGCTCGAGCACATGCGGGATCACGTCGTGGCCGAAGTCGTGGCCCGAGTTGGGGTTGGTGGCGTCGCGGCCGAGCACGTCGTACAGGAAACCCGCCTTGAAGATGTAGATGCCCATGCTCGCCAGCGCGCGCCGAGGCTGATCGGGAATGCCTTTGGGGCACGCCGGCTTTTCGTGGAACGCGACTACCCGGTCCATCGCGTCGACTTCCATCACGCCGAAGGCGCTGGCCTGCTCGACGGGGACCTCGATGCACGAAATCGTGATGTCTGCGCAGCTCTCGATGTGCTCGGCGAGCATCACGCCGTAGTCCATCTTGTACACATGGTCGCCGGCCAGAACGAGCACGTATTCGGGGTCGGCTTCGCGCAGGATGTCCAGGTTCTGGTACACCGCGTCGGCGGTGCCGCGGTACCAGTCGTCGCCGATGCGCTGCTGCGCGGGAACGACGTCGATGAACTCGTTGAGCGACGATTCCAGGAAACCCCAGCCGCGCTCGATGTGCGCGATCAGGCTTTGCGCCTTGTACTGTGTGAGCACGCTGACGCGGCGGATGCCCGAGTTGATGCAGTTGCTGAGCGGGAAGTCGATGATGCGCAACGTGCCGGCAAACGGCACCGCCGGCTTGGCGCGCCAGTTCGTCAGGTTCATCAGCCGCGTGCCGCGCCCGCCGGCCAGCACCATCGCGTACGTCTTGCGCGACAAGGCACCCAGGAAACTGGTGTACGAAGCCGCCGGTGCGCGGTAAGACGCGACCGTGGCGTGCGACCGTGCTGCGCTCATGTTCCCCATGCCTTGCCCCTTGTATGTTGGCCCCTATCGCGAGGGCGCAGTCTGCGCGGCTGAAGCGAAGCTTGAGCTTTACAGAACGTAAGAGATGTTCCATTGACGGCAATTTTTCACGTGAACGTGAAGCCCTGACCCTAACAAAAATCAAGCCGCGCGCCGCGTGGCGCCGAACCGCCGAGAGGGAACGGAATCGGCCACCTGCGATGATGTGCGCCGCATGTCCGCGCCCGAGACGAGCCCCATCCCCGACAGCGGTGGCCCCGCCGTCACCCCGGCGTCCGCGCTCGCGCCGCTGCGCAATCCGGTGTTTCGCATGCTGTGGGGCGTGTGGGTCACCGCGAACGTCTGCCTGTGGATGAACGACGTGGCCGCGGCCTGGCTGATGACGACGCTGACCACTTCTCCCGTGATGGTGGCGCTGGTGGCCACCGCGTCGTCGCTGCCGGTGTTCCTGCTTGGGCTGCCGAGCGGTGCGCTGGCCGACATCGTCGACCGGCGCCGCCTGATGCTCGTGAACCAGGTGTGGGTCGCGTGCGTGGGCTTGGTCACTTGCATGGTCGCGTTCGCCGATGCGTTGACGCCGCCGCTGCTGCTCGTGCTGACGTTCGCCAACGGCATCGGCCTGGCGCTGCGCTGGCCGGTCTACGCGGCCCTGGTGCCGGAGCTGGTGGAGCGGCGCCAGTTGTCGTCGGCGCTGGCGCTGAACGCGATCGCGATGAACGTGTCGCGCATTGTCGGGCCCGTGGTGGCCGGTGCGCTGATCGCCAGCGTGGGCAGCGCCTATGTGTTCATGCTCAACGCCGCGCTGTCGCTGGTCGCGGCAGTCGCGCTTGCGCGCTGGCGCCGCGCGCCCAAGGTCAGCGCGCTGCCCGGCGAGCGATTTCTGGGCGCGATCCGCGTCGGCGTGCAGCATGTGCGCCAGTCGCGCGCGATGCGCACGGCGCTGCTGCGCATCGCGCTGTTCTTCATGCAGGGCGCGGCGCTGCCGGCGCTGCTGCCGCTCGTGGCCAAGGGCATGGGCGCGGGCGACGCGCGCACCTTCACGCTGCTGCTGGCGTGCATGGGCGTGGGCGCGATCGGCGCGGCGCTCGCGCTGCCGCGCCTGCGCGCCGGGGTGCCGGCCGACACCCTGGTCACGGTGTGCACGTCGGTGCACGCGGCGATGATGGTGGCGGCGAGTCTGGCGCCGAACATCTACGTCGCCGCGCCCGCGATGATGCTGCTCGGCGCGGCGTGGATCTCGGCGGCGAACACGATCACGCTGTCGGCCCAGCTCGCCTTGCCCGACTGGGTGCGCGCACGAGGCATGTCGATCTACCAGATGGCGATGCTCGGCAGCGCCGCGGCCGGCGCCGCGCTGTGGGGCCAGGTGGCGAGCCTGACCGACGTGCGCACGAGCATCGTCTGCGCCGCGCTGGTTGCCGTGGTTTGCCTGCTTTTCACGCGGCGCCGAACGCTCGACACCGCGACGACGCAGGAGGACCTGACGCCCACGGACCGCATCAAGTCGGCGCAGACGGCGTTCGAGATCGCCGCCGACGACGGGCCGGTGATCGTGACGGTGGAGTACCAAGTCGCCCCGGAGAACGTTGCCGCGTTCCTGGAGGTGATGCAGGAAACGCGGCGCAGCCGCCTGCGCCAGGGCGTGTTGTCGTGGGAGCTGTTGCGCGACACGGTCGACCCGCGCCTCTACGTCGAGCAGTTCATGGACGAAACCTGGGCTGACCACCTGCGCCGCTTCGAGCGCATGACGCAGGCCGATGTCGGCCTGCGCGAGCGCCGCCTCGCGCTGCATGCGGGCGCCGAGCCGCCGGCGATCGCGCGCCGCGTTGCCGAGCCGTTGCGCGAATGACGGGTTGGAAGACCGGGCGCCACGCCCTGGTGGCGGGTCGAAACTGGCCCTTCGCAATTTCGACCGAGAATGCGCCGATTCCGGCTCACGGTGGCCGGCACGCCTTCCAATTCCTCTTCGCATCCCCACTCGCGCATGGCCACGATTCTGCAAAACCTCCCCGCCGGCCAGAAGGTCGGCATCGCTTTTTCCGGTGGCCTGGACACCAGCGCCGCGCTGCTGTGGATGCGCAAGAAGGGCGCCATCCCCTACGCGTACACCGCGAACCTGGGCCAACCCGACGAGCCCGACTACGACGAAATTCCGCGCAAGGCGCTCGCCTACGGCGCACAAATCGCGCGCCTGGTGGACTGCCGCGCCCAGCTCGTCGCCGAAGGCATCGCGGCCTTGCAAGCCGGCGCGTTCCACATTTCCACCGCCGGGCTCACCTACTTCAACACCACGCCGCTCGGCCGCGCCGTGACGGGAACGATGCTGGTGGCGGCGATGCGCCAGGACGACGTGAACATCTGGGGCGACGGCTCCACCTTCAAGGGCAACGACATCGAGCGCTTCTACCGCTATGGCCTGCTCGCGAACCCGGAGCTGAAGATCTACAAGCCCTGGCTCGACCAGGCCTTCATCGACGAGCTCGGCGGCCGCGCGGAGATGTCGGAGTTCATGCGCGAGTGCGGCTTCGCCTACAAGATGTCGGCCGAGAAAGCGTATTCCACCGACTCGAACTTGCTCGGCGCGACGCACGAAGCGAAAGACCTGGAGCACCTGAGCAGCGGGATGCGCATCGTGCAGCCGATCATGGGTGTGGCCGCGTGGCGCGACGATGTGGACGTGAAGCGCGAAGAGGTGCGGGTGCGCTTTGACGAGGGGCAACCCGTCGCGCTGAACGGCCGCAGTCTCGCGAATCCCGTCGAACTGCTGCTGGAAGCCAACCGCATCGGCGGGCGCCACGGCCTGGGCATGAGCGACCAGATCGAGAACCGCATCATCGAAGCGAAGAGCCGCGGCATTTACGAAGCGCCGGGCCTGGCGCTGCTGTTCATCGCCTACGAGCGGCTGGTGACCGGCATCCACAACGAAGACACGATCGAACAGTACCGCGAGAGCGGCCGCAAACTCGGGCGGCTGCTGTACCAGGGGCGCTGGTTCGACCCGCAGGCCATTATGTTGCGCGAGACCGCGCAGCGCTGGGTCGCGCGCGCGGTCACCGGCGAAGTGACGATCGAGCTGCGCCGTGGCAACGACTATTCGCTGCTCAACACCGAGTCGCCCAACCTCACCTACAAGCCCGAGCGCCTGACGATGGAAAAGGGCGCGTCGAGCTTCTCGCCGCAAGACCGCATCGGCCAACTGACGATGCGCAACCTCGACATCGCCGATACGCGCGAGAAGTTGATCGTCTACACCAAGGCCGGGCTGCTGCTGCCGGGTTCGGGGGTGGGCTTGCCGCGGTTGGCGAATGACGGCGAGGAGTAGCCGAGCAGCGCGAGCCGCTCACCGTCGGCGTCGAGTTCGCAGTATCTTCGTCGGCGGCGGCATCGTCCCCACCCCGACAGGACTTGCCGGCGATCTGAACCCCCGTCAGCGCCTCAAGCGCGCTCGCGCGTGCGGCTCGTCGCGCGCTTGTCGATCGTCGCGGCTTTCTGGTAAGCGCGCATCGCCTTCTTGCGCAGTTCGATCGCCTTGGCCAGCGCGGTTTCGACGCGTTCCTCGGAGTAGGTGGACTCGGTGCCGATGTAAACGCTGCGGTTCGTCGGCTTCTGCCCGAAGCGCGGGATCGTGACGCCGAAGCTGTACTCGGCGAAATTGCGCCCGGCGCGCTGGCGCCCGATCGGGCCGCTCACGCCCACCGGCAGGTCGTTGCTCTTGTTCGCCGAGACGTCGCGGCGCAGGCGCGAGGGTGCCGGCAGCTTGTCGATGCGCTTCAGCAACTCGGCCTCGGCCAGCGCCAGCGCCGCCTTCGCGCCCTTGCCGTCGGCCGTGAAGTCGGAGAACATCTTGGTGTGCTTGCCGTAGCGCAGTTGCCAGCCGTGAGTCGATTCATGGTCGATGCGCTGAACGTGTTCCGGCACGCGAAA
>JANOLA010000462.1:0-2626 GCA_031419535.1 Burkholderiales bacterium
GTGGGCGCCGCGCAACTCGGTGTGCACCTCGATCGCCTCGACGATCTGGTCGCCCACGCGCATCACAGGGTTCAGGCTCGTGCCAGGCTCCTGGAAGATCATGCCGATCTTGCCGCCGCGGACGGCGCGCATGTCCGATTCGGGCAAGGCAAACACATCTTGCCCAGCGAGCTGGAAATCGCCCTGCGTGACGCGGCCGCTTTCGGGCAGCAGGCGCATCAGCGCCAACGCCGTCATGCTCTTGCCGCAACCCGACTCGCCCACCAGCGCGAATGTCTCGCCGCGCTGCACGCTCAGGCTCAGGCCGTCGATCGCCTTCACCAAGCCGGTGTCGGCGTGCAGCGCTACCTTGAGATCGGCGACGTTCAACATGGCGGATCGGTGCTCAGGTGTCGCTCAACGGGCCTTGGGCGCCGCTGACGGCAAAGCAATGCGCCGCGGCCGGAACGCACCCGCGCGCGGGTCGAAGGCATCGCGCACGCCGTCGGCGAACAGGTTCGCCGCGAGGACCAGGCCCACCATGAAACCGAACGCCGCGGCGAAAGACCACCACACCACCGGATCGCGGCTCATCTCGTTGCGCGCGAGGTTGATCATGCCGCCGAAGCTGTTCATCGAGGGGTCGACGCCGACACCCACGTACGACAGCACCGCCTCATAAAGGATCAGCGACGAAAACTCGAGCACCGTGACGATCAGCATCAGGTGCGCGACGTTGGGGAAGATGTGGCGCAGCATGATGCGCCAGTGGCTGATGCCGAACGCATGCGCGGCCTGTACGTACTCCAACTCGCGCAGCTTCAGCGTCTCGCCGCGCAGCAGCCGGCACAGGCCCGCCCAACCGGTGAGGCCGAGCACGGCGCACAACAAGAACAGCTTGAGGTCGGCACGCTCCGCCCCGGTCTCGAACATCTCCGGGTGCTGGTCGAGGAACACCTGCACCATCAGCACGCACGCGGCGATCAGCAGCACGTTCGGCACTGACGACAGCACGGTGTAAATGTACTGGATCGCCTCGTCGACCCAGCCGCGAAAGTAGCCGCCCAGAATGCCCAGCCCCACCGCCAGCGGCAGCGTTGCCACCGTGGCGAGCGTGCCGATGACGAACGCGGTGCGAATGCTCTTCAGCGACTGATACAGAACGTCGTTCCCGGTGAGATCGGTGCCGAGCACGTGGTAATGGCCCATCAACGCAGTCGTGGTTCCGATCAGCGCGCACGCAGCCAGAATCGTCCACAGCACCACGCGCCAGGGAATGTCGCCTTCCCCCCGCCAGATCGTGGCGGCCACCGGGCCCCAGCCTTGACGCCTGCTGCGTGCCACGGCGCCGATCAGCAGCGCCGCGATCGCCAGCGCGACCAGCGCCCCCGACAGCAGCCCGGTCGCAGCACGCTGCGCTACGTCAGCGGCCCAGTCATTGTCCGGGCTCTTCAAGTGCGCGCCGCCGTGCACGAGGCGCGGCGCGACGCGGCGCAACTGCCCGTCGACCTCGACCGATTCCTTGGTGAACCCGACGAAGGCGAGTGGCCGCGAATACGTGGCTTCGCGCGAGTCGACCAGCGCGGACAGCAGATGGTCCAGCACCGAGCGGGTGCGCACGTCGTAGGCCTGGCCCTGCTCCTGCGCACCCGCGGCGGGCGGCAGCAAGGGCCGATAGTGCACGCTGTCGAGCAAGGTGAGCACCAGGCACAGCAACAGCACGACGAACGAGCCCAGCGCCGGCGCGTCGCGGAACACCTTGCGCCAATTGGCCGTGAGGCCCGGGCTGCGCAGCACGAACACCGCGTAGGCCAGCAGCGCCACCACGAGCATCCAGATCGCGGCGTCGGTCCACAGGAGTACGAACTTGGGCATCGTCGGGGCTCTTGCGCCTCAGGCCAGCCGCACGCGCGGGTCGGCCCAACTGTAGGCAATGTCGATCAGGATGTAGGTCGCGATGTAAAGCAGCGAGCCCAGAAAGACCATCGTGCGCACGATCGCGAAGTCTTGTTTCGTGATCGCCTCGATCACGTACGCTCCGAGACCCGGCAAGCCGAAAAAGCTCTCGAACACCAGGCTGCCGAGAAACACATACGGCAGGTAGGCGCCGGCGCTGGTGATGATCGGGATCAGCGCATTGCGCAGCACATGCCTGTAGAGCACCGCCACTTCCGACAAGCCCTTGGCGCGCGCGGTGCGCACATAGTCCTTGCCGATTTCCTCGAGGAACATGGCGCGGTACAGGCGCGCCTCGCCGCCCAGCCGCGCCAGCAGCGACAGCAGAACCGGCAGCGCCAAGAACTTGAACAAATCCAGCCCGCCGGCGTATCCGGAAATCGGCGCGAGCTTGAGCACCCGCGAGAACAGGAACTGACCGACGATGATGTAGAACAGGCTCGAGATCGAAAGCATCAGCACGCAAGCGACGACACCCCAGAAGTCGAGCCGGCTGTTGCGGAACATCACGAGCAACAGCGCAAACGCGGTGCTCGCGATCACCTGCAGCACGAACAGAGGCAGCGCCATCTGCAAGCTCACCCACATGCGGCTGCTCACCTCATGGCCGATGTCACCTGCCGATTCGGAATCGGCACGGCCGAAATCAAGCGCGAACAGCGACACCGAGCGCTCCCAGAAGATGGTTTGC
>JANOLA010000463.1:0-1670 GCA_031419535.1 Burkholderiales bacterium
AGTGATCGCGCGCTACCGTTCGAAGGCCGGTACGGTGAGGTTGGCGTTTTACGGTGACGGGGCAGGTCTCAGCGTTCACTGAACACTTTCTTGACGTGGATGTGTCCGAGTCTCAGCGTTCATTGAACACCTGTGGTTTGCCTTTGAAGGGTCGATCGTGGCGGATATAGCTGGTCTCATTGAGCAAGGGATGGTCATGAGGTTCACGTCGGCGCAAAGCGTAGAAGCGCAGGCGATGATTCGTGAAGTCGACTTCGCATCGCAGGAGTCGTCGAATCCAGTGCGGATCGACCGCGAACTGTCGGCCCAGCACGTTGACGCTGCCGCTGTCGGTGGTTCGCCGGATGAAGACGACCTCCCCGCGCAGCGGTGCATGCAGATCCAATTCGAAGCCCTTGGGCAAGGGCTGACGAGCGGGCGCGGCATCGGCCCGGTTCGCGGTCTTGGTGCGATGCGCGGCGATGTAGGCGGCCGAGCAGCGATCGAGCTGGCCCAGGTTCGCAACCCGATGGCGCAGCCAGACCTTGGCTTGCCAAAGAGCGTTGAAGCCTTCGATTGCGTTCTGGAAGCCCGGCTCTCGCGGCGGGGCGAAGACCGGGGACGCCCAGCGCCAGGCACAGCCTGATGACGCGTCCGATGCTGTCGGCGAAGCGGTGCGTGCCTTGGAAGACAGTGTCGTTATCGAACTGGGCGTAGCCGGGCAAGCCGTCTTGCCGCCAGCGTTGCAGCAAGCGCTCGAGCGCGTGCTGCGCAGTCGGCTCGGTCATCGCCCAGGCGTCGGCCAGCGCCCCATGCAAGCTGGTAGCCGTGAGGATCGACACCAATGGACCGTTGGCGATCTTCAGATCCTCGATGAAGTCAAAGCTATCGAGTTCGGCCCGCGCTTGCGCCACTTCCGGCAGATACCAGCCCTTGGGAGGCGGCGCGCGACGTTGCCGGCGCACCGAGTCGATGGCGCCGTGGCGAAGCAAGACTCGATGGATCGTCGCTCTGCCAGGCACCTGCTCGTTGGGATGACGCTCGGCCAGCGCGCAAGCAATGGCCTGGGCGCCGTACTCCCCGAGCACGCTGGTGCGCAACAGCTCACGGGCGCGCAGGATGCGCCGCTCCAACCGTGCAGGCAGCCGATTGGTGGCTCGTCCAGGCTTGCCGTCGGCAAAGTCGACTCGATCCAGCCGCTGGCCGTGAGCGCGCGTCACCCACAAGGCAACGGTGCCCACGCTCACACCGAACGCGGCCGCAACGCTACGCATGCTGCTGCCCATACGCACGGCGTGAACCATCTTGCGGCGCCGCCGCACAGTGACCGAGCTTTTTCATCGCAACCTCATCCAAAAAGCCATCACCGTAGTCCAACCTCGGGGCACACCGAGCAGGAATACCCGCCCAAATCCGCCGCGCGCGGAGCAAATTACGGTCGCCCTTCGGGCTCCCTTCATTTGCTCCGCGCAATCCATCCAACACCAAAACTGTGTTCATCGAACGCTGAGACTCAAGTGTTCAGTGAACGCTGAGACTTCCCCGATGTGCGACTCATCTTCCACATCAATCACCGACCGCCTGGTTGCCGACAGCGCCGCGCGCTTGTTCTCGCAGCAGGTGGACGCCGCGATGCGGCTGCGCGCCGAGGGCGGCGCGTTCGACGCGGCGCTGTGGCAGCGCGTCGTCGA
>JANOLA010000464.1:0-14466 GCA_031419535.1 Burkholderiales bacterium
TGAACGCCAGGCTGTAGCCGTACAGGCACCACAGCACGACGATCATCGAGAAGGTCACGAACACCTGCATCAGCACCGACAGCATGTTCTTGCTGCGCACCAGGCCACCGTAAAACAGCGCCAGGCCGGGAATCGCCATCATGATGACGAAGGCGGTGGCGACGATCATCCAGGCCACGTCGCCCTTGTTGGGCACGGGCGCCGGCGCGGCGGATGCGGCCGCCGCAGGAGCGGCTGCGGCGGCGGGTGCGGCTGCGGCGGTTGCCGCCGGCGCCGAGGCTGGCGCATCAGCCGCAAGGGTGGTGCCGGCCAGGCCCAGTGCGGCCAAGCCCAGCGCCAGGATGGCAATGAGTTTCTTCATGGTTTGTCTCGTTTGTCCTGATTGTTAGAGCGCGTCCTTGCCGGTCTCGCCGGTGCGGATGCGAACCACCTGCTCCAGCGCCGAGACGAAGATTTTTCCGTCGCCGATCTTTCCCGTGCGCGCCGCGGTTTCGATCGCTTCGATGACACGGTCGACCACGGCGTCGTCAACCGCCGCTTCGATCTTCACTTTCGGCAGGAAGTCGACCACGTACTCGGCACCGCGGTAGAGCTCGGTGTGGCCCTTCTGGCGCCCGAAGCCCTTGACCTCGGTCACGGTCACACCCTGCACGCCGATGTTGCTCAGCGCTTCGCGAACTTCGTCAAGCTTGAACGGCTTGACGATGGCAGTCACCATCTTCATGGTTTTCTCCTGTGTGGGTGAATCAAAAGACCTTCTTGGCGGCGACGACGAGACCGGTCTTGCCCAGATCCTTGCCGGCGGGCGATGAATAGACCGGCACGCCGTTGATCTTCTTGACGCTGGCGCCGATGACCGCGCCGCTGAAGGTGAAGCCGGCCCAGTCCTTGGCTGCGGTCAGCGCGTAGTCCGTGTACGAGAGGTCGCTGAAGCCGGTGCCCGCGACGCGCTGGCGACCCACGTGCGGTGTGAGCGTGACGCCACTGCCGACGTCGAAGTTGGCTGTCAAGTCGAGGTAGCCGCTGCCCTTGCTGTCCTGGGTTGCGTTGGCAACGCCGAACAGCGACGTCAGGCTGTGTGAATACTTGATCGTCGCGGGGCCGAACGTCAGCGCGCCGTAGATTTCAGTCGTGTTGGCGTTGTCGGCGCCAAGTTGCTTGAACCTGTTGCCCGGGTAGACGTACTGCAGCACGCCCACGTCGTAGCCCAGGTCCTTTTGAATCTCGCCCTTGTAGCCGCCATACAGATCGACCTCGACATTCGTGTTTCCGGTGTTGCTGGCGCTGATGATGCCGGCATCCTTGATCCACTTGATCGTCGACGCCCAGGCTCCGATGTAAAACCCGCCCGGCAGCGCATAGTCAGCACCGCCTTGCAACGCCGGCTTCAGGCGCGTTTGCGAAATGCCGCGATAACGGTAGTCGCTGGTCAGACTGACGTTGAAGGACAACGGGCTGTCCTGCGCGACTGAAATCGAGGGCAGCGCCGTGACGCAAAGGGCGGCCGCCAAGGCCGGCAGGGACTTGTTCATGAGTGTCTCCGAAAGGATTTGAAGTAGAGGGATCGGACCTGTTGAGCACCTTCCGTGCCACCCGATTGCCCAGCGAAACGCACCGCGACAGCGCGGGGTTGCCGCGCCTTCGCACCAGATTGGTTCATCGATCATCTTTGCTCGACATTGGTGCGGGAAGCCCGCAGGCACAATCGAATCGTGCTGCCGCGTGCGACTCCCTGCGCGCCCACCCTAAACGAACCGATGTCCCTCGCCGTCGTTCACAGCCGCTCGCTCGATGGCCTGCAAGCGCCCCAGGTCAAGGTGGAGGTGCACCTGGCGAACGGCCTGCCCAGCTTCACGCTCGTCGGGCTGGCCGACACCGAGGTCAAAGAGTCGCGCGAGCGGGTGCGTGCGGCGCTGCAAAACAGCGGCCTCGAGTTCCCCCACAACAAGCGCATCACGGTGAATCTGGCGCCGGCCGAACTGCCGAAGGAGTCCGGGCGCTTCGACTTGCCGATCGCGCTGGGCATCCTCGCGGCAAGCGGCCAGATCGATGCGGCGCGGCTCGACGGCTTCGAGTTCGCGGGCGAGCTCTCGCTGTCGGGCGAACTGCAACCGGTGCGGGGCGCACTCGCCCTGGCGCTCGGTATGCGCAAACTGCGCAACGAGCGCGGCCTGGTATTGCCCCAGAAGAGTGCCGAGGATTCGGCACTGGTCGGGGGCGTGACTGTGTACGGCGCGCGCCACCTGCTCGACGTCGTGCGCTGGCTCGCGCCCAACAGCACCGAGTCGCCGACCCCGGTGGTCGCAAGCCCGGCGCGGCCAGACGAAGGCCCCGCGGCTTACCCGGACTTGCGCGACGTGAAAGGTCAATCGGGGGCGAAGCGCGCGCTCGAAGTGGCTGCCGCGGGTGGGCACAGCGTCCTGCTGATCGGCCCGCCGGGAACGGGCAAGTCGATGCTCGCGCAGCGCTTTGCCGGTTTGTTGCCGCCCTTGACGACGGACGAAGCGCTCGAATCGGCCGCGGTGCTGAGCCTGGCACGCGAGTTCAGCGCGCAGCGCTGGGCGCAACGCGTGTACCGCGCCCCGCACCACAGTTCTTCGTCGGTCGCGCTGGTGGGCGGCGGCTCGCCGCCCAGGCCCGGCGAGGTGTCACTCGCCCACCACGGGGTGCTGTTTCTCGATGAGCTGCCCGAGTTCGCGCGCAGCGCATTGGAAGCGCTGCGCGAGCCTTTGGAGACCGGGCGCATCTTGATTTCGCGCGCCGCGCGTCAGGCCGAGTTTCCGGCGCGCTTTCAACTCATCGCGGCGATGAATCCCTGCCCCTGCGGGCACCTGGGGAACCCGCTGCACTCGTGCCGCTGCACGCCCGACGCGGTGCTGCGCTATCAGGGCAGGCTCAGCGGTCCGCTGCTGGACCGTATCGATCTGCGGATCGAGGTGCCGGCGGTGCTGCCGCAGATCCTCGCGGCAAGCGCTGATGGCGAGGCCAGCACGACGGTGGCGCAGCGTGTCGCTCAGGCGCGCAGCCTGGCGTTCACGCGTCAAGCGTGCGCCAACAGCGAACTCGCGGGCGAGGCGCTTGATGAACATTGCCAGTTGGACGCCGGCGCCGCGACTTATCTTCAGAACGCCGCCAGACGCCTGGGGTGGTCGGCGCGCGGTTTTCACCGCATCTTGCGCATCGCGCGCAGCGTTGCCGACCTGGCGCAGCGCCCAGCCATCACGACCGAGCACCTGGCCGAGGCCATTCAGTATCGGCGAATCCCCGCGTCAACGTAAGCGCGCCCGGGTCAGCGAGCGACTCGCCGGTCCCGGGCACGGCAGATGGCGTGTGCTGCTTCAGGCCGCCGATTTCAGCTTGTCGCCGTGCACCTCGACGCGCGAACCGACTTTCGGCTCGGTCGTTTGCTCGATGATGCGCAGGCTGCCGTCGTCCAGACGAACCTTGACCTTGTAGACGGTCTCACCGCGGGCGCGCTTTTCCACTTCGTGGCCGGCCAATCCGCCGCCCACCGCGCCGAGCACGGTCATGGCCTTGCGACCGTCGCCGCGGCCCACCTGGTTGCCGGCCACCGCGCCGAGCACACCGCCCGCGACGGCGCCGAGGCCCGATCCTTCGCCCTTGCGCTGAATCGTCTCCACCGCTTCGACCACACCGCAGTAGCTGCAGATGGCCGCGACGCGCACCGGCTCGGCCGCCGGCTTGGCAGGCTTGGGCACGGCCTTGGCGGGCTCCGGCTTCGCGACACGGGTCGGCTCGGCCGCCGGGCGCGCAGCCTGAGGCACCGCCTTCTTCGTCGGCGCTTCGGCGGCGGCGGTGGTGGCAGTGGTGGCCTTGGCCTGGACCGAAACCTCCGGCTTCGCGGAATTGAGCGGCACCATCTGCGGCTCAGGCGCGCTGGGGCGCATCACCATCGCGGCAGCAGCGGCGATCGACACCAAGGCGAGGCCACCTGCAGCGAACCACAGGACCGGGGGCTTGGAAGGCGTCACCGCGCCAGGGGATGTTTCAGTGCTCATTGGAAGGTTTCCTTGAAAGTCTGACTCGAAGAATCGCCGCAACCGCGTGGCTGCTAGTGGCGACTGCGCCATTGAACGTGATGCTTCGACATTTCGGTCGCCGAATGCAGGCCCGAGACGTAACCGAAGGTCAGGTCTGGCTTGCGTCCTCGGTCCTGCGCATCACGCCTGGGAAGCTTGCGAATCCGCGCAGCAGTTCTCGCTCATGCTGCGCACCCAGGGCGGGATCAGAGCAATGTCGCGAGCCCGCGTCGTGCCACTGCAACGTCTTGCGCGCTGCGGCGCGCCCAATCCTGCAACTGGTCGTCACCAATCTTGCCGACGTTGAAGTAGGCCGATTCCGGATGGGCCAGGTAGAAGCCGCTCACGCTCGCTGCGGGCGTCATGGCCAGGCTGCTGGTCAAACCCATGCCGATCTCGGCACAGTTGAGCACCCGAAACAGATCGGTCTTCACGCTGTGATCGGGGCACGCCGGGTAGCCCGGCGCCGGGCGGATGCCTCGGTACTTTTCAGCGATCAGCTCCTGGGGGCTGAGCGCTTCGTCGGCGGCGTAGCCCCACAGGTCGGTTCGCACGCGCTGATGCAAACGCTCGGCGAAGGCTTCAACCAGCCGATCAGCGAGTGCTTTGAGCATGATGGCGCTGTAGTCGTCGTGGTCGTCGAGGAACTGCTTTTCCTTCTTCTCGATCCCCAGGCCCGCGGTCACGGCGAAGAGGCCGATGTAGTCGAGCAAGCCGGTCTCGCGCGGCGCGATGAAGTCGGCCAGGCAGCGATTCGGCCGGCGCACACCGCCCACCACCGGCCGCTCGCTTTGCATGCGCAGGCCGCGCCAGGTCATCAGGACTTCGCCGCGCCTCGCGTCCGAGTAAATCTCGATATCGTCGTCGCCGACGCTGTTGGCGGGGTACAGGCCGAGCACTCCGCTGGCGTTCAGCCATCGGCCTTCGATCAATCGTTTCAGCAGGCGTTGGCCATCACTGTGCACGCGGCGCGCCGATTCGCCCACCACGTCGTCGGTCAGGATCGCCGGAAACGAACCCGCGAGATCCCAGGTCTGGAAGAACGGCGCCCAGTCGATGCAGGCGGCGATCTCCGACAGGTCCTGGTTGCGCAGCACGCGCCGGCCGATGAACTTGGGCGGTGCCGGCGTATCGCCGGGCCAGTCGAGCACCGCCTTGTTCGCGCGCGCCGCGGCGAGCGTCACGAGCGGCACGGTCTTCTTGTTGGCGTGCTGTTCGCGAACCCGCTGCTGGTCGGCGTTCAGCTCGGCGATGTACGCGGCGGCACGCGCGTCGTTGAGCAGCTCGCTGCACACGCCGACCGAGCGGCTCGCGTCGGGCACGTAGGCCACCGGGCCTTCGTAGTGCGGCGCGATCTTCACCGCCGTGTGAACCCGGCTCGTCGTGGCGCCGCCGATCAGCAACGGGATCTTGCGCATGCGGAAGTAGTCGTCGCGCTGCATCTCGGCCGCGACATGCTGCATCTCTTCGAGGCTGGGCGTGATCAACCCCGACAGGCCGATGATGTCGGCGCCTTCCACCTTCGCACGCGCCAGGATTTCCTGGCACGGCACCATCACACCCATGTTGACAACATCGAAGTTGTTGCACTGGAGCACGACGGTGACGATGTTCTTGCCGATGTCGTGCACGTCGCCTTTCACGGTGGCGATGACGATCTTGCCTTTGGCGCGCACCTCGCCGCCGGCACTCTCGAGGGCGCGTTTCTCCGCCTCGATGTAAGGCAGCAGGTGCGCGACGGCCTGCTTCATCACGCGCGCGCTCTTCACCACTTGCGGCAGGAACATCTTGCCCTGGCCGAACAGGTCGCCCACGACGTTCATGCCCTGCATCAACGGGCCCTCGATCACGTGCAGCGGGCGCGCTCCCTGCGCCGACATTTCCTGCCAGCATTGCTCGGTGTCGGCGACGATGAATTCGTTGATGCCTTGCACCAGCGCATGGCTGAGCCGCTCGCGCACGCCTTTTGCGCGCCAGGCCAGACGCGCGCTGTCGTCGCGCGACGCGCCCTTCGCGTTCTCGGCCACTTCGATCAGGCGCTCGCCGGAGTCCGGCCGCCGGTTCAAGACTACGTCTTCCACCCGTTCGCGTAAGCCCGGGTCGAGCGCGTCGTACACGCCGACCAGGCCGGCATTGACGATGCCCATGTCCATGCCGGCCTGGATCGCGTGGTACAGAAACACGGTGTGGATCGCCTCGCGCACCGCGTCGTTGCCTCGAAACGAAAAACTCACATTGCTGACGCCGCCGCTGACCTTGGCGCCGGGCAGGTTGCGCTTGATCCAACGCGTCGCTTCGATGAAATCGACGGCGTAGTTCTGGTGTTCTTCGATGCCGGTCGCGATCGCGAAAATGTTCGGGTCGAAGATGATGTCTTCGGCAGGGAAGCCGACGTCGTGCACCAGGATCCGATAGGCACGGGCGCAGATCTCGGTCTTGCGCGCATACGTGTCAGCCTGGCCGGTTTCGTCGAACGCCATCACGACTGCGGCCGCGCCGTAGCGCCGCACCAGCTTGGCCTGGTGGATGAACGCCGCCTCGCCCTCTTTCAGCGAGATCGAATTGACGATGCCCTTGCCCTGCACGCACTTCAGGCCGGCTTCGATCACCTCCCACTTCGAGCTGTCGATCATGATCGGCACGCGCGCGATTTCGGGCTCGCCGGCGATCAGGTTCAGGAAGCGCACCATCGCGGCCTTGCTGTCAAGCATGGCCTCGTCCATGTTGATGTCGATCACCTGCGCGCCGTTCTCCACCTGCTGCCGAGCCACGCCCAGTGCCTGCTCGAAACGGCCTTCGAGAATGAGCTTGGCGAAGGCCTTCGACCCGGTGACGTTGGTGCGTTCGCCGATGTTCACGAACAGCGAGCCGGCGCCGATCGTCACCGGCTCGAGGCCGGACAACTTCATCGGCGGGAAGGCAGCATCGGACAAGGTCATGGCGGTTGCGTCGCTCGATGGACGGCCGCGTTGCTCACCGCAGCCCGTCGAAGGTGGGGTGAGCGCCGTTCAAGGCAGCCGGGCGATTGACCTCGCCGGCCCATGCCCGAGCCTGGCAGGCCGATGCAGCAAATGCACCGGGCCGGTCGCAACGCTCCTCGGGCGGTGCGCAATTGTAGGGTCGGCCCTTGGGCTGCCGTGCCTGCGTCGGGCCTGCGTCAAGCCTCGGCGGGTGCGAGCGTTACTTCTGGTCACGCAGCAACGCTTGCCGCACGAGAGCGGATCGCATGCAATGCGCGCCATGCATTCGTTCCCATTTCACGCACTGCGGCTGCTCGGCTGGGTCAGCCTGGCTGTGCTGAGCGCTTGTGCGGCGGCGCCATCGGCGCCGCCGGCGCTGCCTTCCGTCTCGGTGCTGGAGGCAACGCCCGCAGCGCCTCTGGAGCGCCCGACGGCTGCGCCGAGCACCGCCATCGCGCCGCCGACCGACTACCTCTGGTCCGACACGCTCGCCGCCGCGGCCCGCAAACTGCGCGGCGAGCTGCCCAGCGAGTCAGCGAACGTCGGTGCGTCCAACGACCATCGTCTCGCGATCAGCTTTGCCGGCGACGCCATGTTTGCTCCCGGCCGATCGGCGCTCAAGCCCTCGGCCACTGCGTGGATGGACAAGATCGCCGCCGCGTTGCGCGAGTTGCCGCGCGGTGACGTGCAAATCATCGGCGACCCCGACCCGCAGAGCCGCGACGACCCTGTGAGTCGCGCCCTGGCGCTGGACCGCGCCGCCGCCGCGCGCGACTGGATGGTGGCGCGCGGTCTGCCGGCGCGGCGCATCGCCGTCGCCGGGCGCCGGCCCGTCGTGCAAACGATCCCGCGAGGCGCCGCTCAGCCCATGGCCGCTGCGAGTGAGCACCGCTTGAACATTCTGATCGGCGAACGCGCGGCCATGCCACGCTGAGCGCGCCGATTGAAGGGCCGCGATTGGCCTCGACTGGCCGTGCTTGACCTTGCTCAAGCCGCGCGCAGCGCGCTGAACAACGGGTCGCTTCGGGTGCGCGGGCGGTAGGCGGCGACGCGCCGCGAAATCTGCGCGATGTGCTCGGGCGTCGTGCCGCAGCAGCCCCCGGCGATATTGATGAAGCCGCTGCGCGCGAATTCTTCGAGCAGACTGCTCGTCACCTCCGGCGTTTCGTCGAAACCCGTTTCGCTCATCGCATTGGGCAGGCCGGCGTTTGGATAGCAACTGATGAAGGTGTCTTTCGCGGCCTGCGCCAGCTCTTCGAGGTAAGGACGCATCAGCGCCGCACCCATCGCGCAGTTCAGGCCCACGGCGAGCGGGCGCGCATGGCGCACGCTGTTCCAGAACGCACTGACGGTCTGGCCCGACAGGATTCGGCCTGATGCGTCGGTGACGGTGCCCGAGACGATCACGGGAATGCACTCGCGCGTTTGTTCCATGAGCTCGTCGAGCGCGAAGATCGCTGCCTTGGCGTTGAGCGTGTCGAAGATCGTCTCGACCAGGAACAGGTCGCACCCGCCTTCGAGCAGCGCCTGCGCCTGCTCGAAGTAAGAGGCCCGCAACTCGTCGAACGTGACGTTTCGCGCCGCCGGGTCGTTCACATCGGGCGAAATGCTCGCGGTGCGCGGCGTCGGACCCAGGGCACCGGCAACAAAACGCGGTTTGTCGGTGGACTGGAAACGCGCGCACGCGCTGCGCGCTAAGCGCGCCGCCGCCAGATTCATTTCGAACGCAAATTCCTCCAGACCGTAGTCTTGTTGGGCGATGCGGGTCGCGCCGAAGGTGTTCGTCTCGATGATGTCGGCGCCCGCGTCGAGGTAGGCTTCATGGATCGCGCCGATCACGCGAGGCTGTGTCAGCTGCAGCAATTCGTTGTTGCCCTTCAGCTCTTTCGGGTGGTTCGCGAAACGCTGGCCGCGATAGTCCGCGTCGCTGAGTTTGTGGCGCTGGATCATCGTGCCCATCGCGCCGTCGAGCACGACGATGCGGGATTGCAGAATTCGCGCCAGTTCCGCGCCGCGCGTGTAGTTCAAGGCATGCATCGGACCGATTGTAGGAAGGCGCGCGCGGGCGCCCAATCCGCCGACATTCGCCGGCCCGGATCAGCGCGTGAAGCCAATGCCGCGCGCCTGCCGCACCTCGGGCTTGACACGGTGTTCGGCCTCGAGCTGCGACAAGAACTCGTCGGGCTCGAAGCCCACGCCCAGGATGTCGACCTGGCGCTTCACCGAAGCAAAGTCGCCGGGGGTGAGCAGGTCCAGGTGTGCCAGGCGCTGGCGCTGTTCGGCATCGGGCGACGCGCCGGCCAGCGCCTCGGCCATGAACATGCGCTCGCGCTGCGGCGGGGTCAGTGGCTTGAACTGGATCTTGAACGTGAAGCGGCGCAGCGCGGCTTCGTCGATGTCGAGGAACAGGTTGGTGGTGCAGATGAAGATGCCGGCAAAGCGCTCCATGCCTTGCAGCATTTCATTGACTTCGCTGACCTCGTAGCTTCGCTGCGCCATCTGGCGGCTGCGCAAGTAGCTGTCGGCTTCGTCGAGCAGCAGCACGGCCTCTTCGGTCTGCGCCTCTTCGAACATCTTGGCCATGTTTTGCTCGGTCTCGCCGACGAACTTGCTGACCAGATCGCTCGCCTGGCGGATCAGCAGCGGGCGCTGCAGCTCTTGCGCGATGTGTTCGGCCAGCGCCGTCTTGCCCGTTCCCGGCGGGCCATAGAAGCACAAGGTGCCACAACCCTTGCGGCGCAACGCTTCCACGATCTTCGGCACTTCAAAGCGCGATTCGGTGTTGACCAGGCTCAGGTCATAAGTGGTGACCACCGGGCGCGCGCCGCGGTCGCTGGGTGCGTTGCCCAGAGCCTTGTCGGCGTTGCCGAGTTGGCGCTCGATCAGGGCCTCGACGCCCGAGCCGTCCCCGGCGAGCTTGGCGAACTTCACCGCGGTGCGAATTTGCGCCGGCGTCAATGCGCGCCGCTGCGCGAGTTTCTGGGCGAACGCCGGGTCTACCGTGACCCCGCCGAGGGCGCGCGCCACCAGCGACTCGCGTGCGCCGGGCGGCGGGCCTTTCAATTCGAGGTGGTACTGGAAACGGCGCCGAAACGCGACGTCGATCTGCTCGATCCGGTTGGTGACCCAGATCACCGGCACCGGGTTCGTCTCGAGCAGTTGGTTGACCCAGGCCTTGCCGCTCACGCTGCCGGTGGGCGCTCCGTCACCCAGATCGAGGCGCGCGATCACTTGCGCGGCGTCGGTGGAGATGGGCGGGAACACGTCTTCGACTTCGTCGAACAGCAGCGCCACCTTGTCGCTGCCCTTGAGGAACACCTGGCTGATTTGCAGCGAGCGGTAGCGGTCGCGCCCGCTCAGCGAGTTGCCATCGCGGTCAGCGTATTCCACTTCATAGAGCTCGATCCCCGCGGCCTGCGCCGCCACCTTCGCGAGCTCGGTCTTGCCCGTGCCCGGCGGCCCATAGAGCAGCACGTTGACCCCCGGCTCCTTGCGCGCGACGGCGTTGCGCAGCAGCGCCGTGATCATGCCGGTATCGACGTCGACAAAATGGAAGTCGGCGGGAGTCAAGTCGCTGCGCTGCACCGGCCGCGTGAACACCGCCATCAGGTCGGACGGGCCTTCATACTTGCGCATCAGCACCTGCGGCAACTGCTCGCTGACTTTCATCAGGTCGGCCAGGTCGGTGATGTTGTGCTCGGAGATCAGGTTCTCGATCATGCCGATGCGCTCGAGCCGCGAGCCCGCGCGCAGCGCCTCGCCGACATCGGACGCGCTCACTCCCGCCACCGCGGCGAGCGCGGCGTAGGCCTCCTGGGCGTTCGCGACTTTGAACTCGACCAGCAGGCCACGCAGATCGCGCTGATAGCGCGCCAGCGTTCCATACAGCAACAGCGCGCGTTCGGCCGGGTTGAGCTGCAGCAACCCGGCAAGCGCGTCGATGTTCTTTTCGACCAGCGTCGATTCCTTCTTCAGGCTGCGCGCCAGCCACTCGGCCGTTGCCCCTAGCGTGGCGAGCAGGTCCTTGGGCGAGTCCTTGATGTACTCGTCGATGTAGAAAAACAGCGTGCCCTCTTCATACGGGCCGCGCCAGGCACCGTGGCGTGCGACAAAGGCCTCGTCGCTCAAGCGCTCGTGGCCTTGCCAGTGTTCGTTGCCTTTGCAGCGCTGCGCGAGGAATTCGCGCATCCGGGCGAGCACCGACGGCTGCCACGCCAGGTGCTTGCCGGTCAGTGACAGCAGGTTGTTCCAGTCGCGGCGCAGGTTGAAGCGCCCGGGGTTGCGCAGCGTCAGCGTCAGGACGAAATGCGAACACATCCGGTCGAGCACCGGCGCCTCCCGCAAGCCGGGAGACAGCAGCATTCGGATGTCGCTTCGGTTTTCGATGCCCTTGTCGGACTGGCCCCGCGCCATGACACCCCTTCGGTGCGTGATCTTGGCGCCGATCTTGGCCCAGTGCGCGAATTGCGGCAAGCCCCCCGGGCAAACCCAGGGTGATCGGGCTGGGCGGGGTTTGATTCCCGGAGCTTGCTCCGGGAACAGGCGGGCACCGCGCGCCGCGCTTTTAGAGCGCCCCCAGGCCGACGACATACGTCGTCCGCCCCAAGGGCCACGAAGGGGCCTCTTCGTGGCCCTTGGGGTCAAGGATACTTCGGGCGGCCGTGCGTTTCCTTGTGAGTGGCTTCAGTGCAGACTCAAAGGTTGCTGCATCAGCGAGGCAAAGCGCTCGAGATACGCGTCCATTTCTTCGCCCGAAGGCTCGGTCTGAATCAGCGCGTCCACGCCTTGTTTGAAGCTGTCGGCGAGCGCGCCCTGGAGAAAAATCTCCTTGCGGGCAAACTTGTCGACGATCTCGAACCCGCCGCGCGAGCTCAGGCGCGCCTGCCCAGACCCTGCGGCTTGCGGTTCGGCAGCGCCCTGCACATCGATCTGCACCACGGCGAAGTTTTCCGAGTTGTAAAGCATCAGCATCGTCGATCCTCCTGAGGTCGCAATTGGGTGCTTCAATCCGAAATACAAGTGCGGTGCGGACAGGCGCACCCGCGAGGGAGCGCGAAACCGACCGCCGATGTGCGATCGGCGCGGTTCGAGTGGGATTTGTTCAGCGTTGCTTGAATTTGATTCAACGCGGCTCGGCACTGTCAATGCGCCAAAGCTCCAAGCCCGGGTCGTTGGGGCCATTGCTCAGGTGCGCCCGCACCAGCCAATGGGGGGGCTTGGCGTCCAACCAGATGTCGACCCGGGTGTCGTACAACGACTGCGGCAGGCGTTGCAGCCGAAAGACACGAAGCGGCGCGGGGTTGGCGGGCAGCATTTCTTCGCCGAAGCTGACAAATTGCCAGACGGCAGCGTCGGCGCGGGCGCCGATCACGTGCATCGATATGCGCCCCTTCGCCGCCAGGCGTTGCGGCTCGGCGCCGGCAATCGCTGAAAGCTGCACCATCCAGCTCAGCCGGTCTTGTGCACCGGCGTAGAGCGGAATTTCCGATGCGCTGCCCGAGAAAGTGACTTTCGCGCCAGCCGGGCCCGCGCCACGCTGAAAGTTCGCGGCCGTCGCGCTGCGCCTGGGCCGCTTGTCGGTGTAGCGCTGCGGCGCCAAGCCGGCGGAGTCGAAACCGCCCTGGCTGATTTGGGTCAGCAGCGTCACGCCGCTGACGCGGGCCTCGAAGCGAGCCTCGTAGCGCCCGCCCTCGGGCCGCCAAGCAAGCTCGGCATTGCCGTGCAGCAGGCTGCGGCGCATTCGAAATTGCAGCGTCGTTGCCGGCGCGATGACGGTTGCGTAGACGGGCACCGGCTCAGTGAGCGCCGCCGTGCTGGCCTGGGTGTCAGGCGCGGTGCTCGGCGTGTCGCCACGGGCCACTGCGGGGATGATTTCCGCAGGCGCTGCCGAGATTGATGGGGCGGGCAACTTCGGCGCGTCGCCACGCGCAGTCACCTCCACCGTCGCAGAGGGCGGCGCTGCGTTTGGCGGCGCGAGCAGGGTCGGCGCTGCGTTTGCTGGCGCGAGCGGTGTCGGCGCCGCTTGGGGTGGCGCGAGCGGGGTCAGCGCCATGGGCTCGTCATGCGCGGCCTCAGGCATCGCTGAGGCGCTGACCGCAGGCACGGGCTGAGCAGCGGCAGGTTCGGCACCCTGCTTCGCGCGTGGGTTCAGTTTCGGCGCGGCAAGAGCCGGTTCAGCGCGGCGCGGCTCCAGCTGGGCGGGAGCGGGAGCGGGCGCCGCATCCGTGACCGCTGTCGCCGTTGGCAGCACAGCAGGGGCAGCAGCGACCTCGGACGCCTGAATCCACATCGCCGCCCGCGGCTGGGCGGCGCCTTGCGCAGCGCGCCCGGTCCGCTCGGCGCCGAGGTACAGCATCCAATGCAACAAGCCAGCGCCCAACGCCGCCAGCACCAGCCTGCGGGCGCGCACATGCGCACGCGCAGGCGGCAACGCCGCGCCGTTCACTGCACTCTGATTTGGCCCGTGCATGGGCCCCTGCATTGACAATAGCGCTCCCGTCACCTTCGCCGCGCCGCCATGAAACTCGCCACCTACAAAGACGGTTCTCGCGACGGCCAGTTGCTCGTCGTGTCCAACGACCTCACCAGCGCGCACTATGCCAGCGCGATCGCGACGCGCCTGCAACAAGTGCTGGACGACTGGAATTTCCTTTCGCCGCAACTCGAAGACCTGGCGCGCACGCTGAATCAGGGCAAGGCACGCCACGCCTTTGCCTTCGACCCGCGCCAGTGCATGGCGCCATTGCCGCGCGCCTGTCAGTGGGTTGACGGTTCGGCCTACCTGAACCACGTGGAGTTGGTGCGCAAGGCGCGTGGCGCCAAGGTGCCGGAGTCTTTCTACACCGATCCACTGATGTACCAGGGCGGCAGCGACGACTTCCTCGGCCCGCACGACGACATCGCCTGCCCGAGCGAAGCCTTCGGCATCGACTTCGAGTCGGAAGTTGCCGTGGTCACCGGCGACGTCGCCATGCAATGCAGCCCCGACGCCGGCATCGCCAGCGTGCGCCTGTTGATGCTGGTCAACGATGTGAGCCTGCGCAATCTCATCCCCGATGAACTCGCCAAGGGCTTCGGCTTCGTGCAAGGCAAACCAGCCACCGCGTTCGGTCCGGTGGCGGTAACGCCCGACGAACTGGGACCCGCGTGGCGCGGCGGCCGGGTCCACCTGGACCTGGACAGCACCTGGAATGGCACACGCGTCGGCCATTGCCAGGCCGGCGAGGAAATGACGTTCCACTTCGGCGAGCTGATCGCGCATGTCTGCAAGACGCGCAACATGCGCGCCGGCAGCATCGTCGGCAGCGGCACCGTGAGCAACCAGGACTGGTTGCGCGGCTATTCCTGCATCGCCGAGAAGCGCGCCATCGAAACCATTGAAAGCGGCCAGCCGGTCACCCCGTTCATGAAGTTCGGCGACTCGATTCGCATCGAGATGAAGGGCGGCGACGGGCAGAGTGTATTCG
>JANOLA010000465.1:0-5587 GCA_031419535.1 Burkholderiales bacterium
ACGTTCAGCCAACCACGATTTTCGCCGACGTTGCGGGCCTGATCAGCCTCGCCCCGGGGGACGTGGTCGAGGTCTACGGTCTGTACGACACGCAGAGCGACCGCTTCACGGCCACGCGCATCGAGCTCAAGACGAGCGCGCCAGAGAACTTCCGCATTCGCGGCAAGGTCAGCAATTTCAGCGCGGACTCGACGACGTTTGCGATCGGCACGCTGAAAGTCGATTACGCGTCGATTGTTTCCTCCACGCTACCCGCTGGCCTCGGCGATGGCAGCCTGGTGCGCGTGCTGCTGGACCCCGTGTCCGGCGTCGGCGTCGGCGACGTTTGGTTGGCGACCCGCATTCGCGACGGCGTGAGCCGGCCGGACAACGGCCAGCACCGCAAGGTTGAGGGTCTGGTGAGCGGTTGTTCGCCCACTGGCTTCAGCGTCGGGGGCATCTCGGTCACCGTCGGCGCCGGGACCATCATCACCCCGACGGGCACCGATATTTGCAATGCAGTTCGCGTAGAAGTCGAAGGCACGTTCAGCAACGGCGCGCTGGCCGCTGCCAAGATCGAAGTCGAAGACGAAAGCGGCGATCTGGAGTTCGAATTCCGCGGCTTGCTGGAAACCGTTTCCGCAACGACGATCACCATTCAGGGCGTCAGCATCGCCTATTCCGGCGCCACGCTACTCAACCCTGACGATCCCAGCAGATTGATCGACGGCGCCAATGTCAAAGTGAAGGCCATCCTCGTCAACGGCACCCAACTCCACGCCAGCCGCATCGAGTTCCAAAACTGACGCCCCCGCGTACCTCCCGCCCTTGTTCCTGCGCAAGGGTTTGACGGGCCTGCCCCAGCGGCAGGCCCCTTTTCTTGCCCGTACCGCAGCAGCGGCTGAGCGCATCGCTTCGTGTACATTTGCGCCCACAGTCATACGCAAGACCATGGTTGGAAGAGTATTCAAGTTCGACCCGTCGCGGTTCTCGCCGCGGGCTCAGTCAGAACCCCCCGAAACGATTCTTGAGTGTCGCTGCATGCGCCGCATGTGCTGCGCATTCAACTTGTTCATTTGAAGATAGGAAGATCGTCCGTGACGACACAAACCGGTACCGTGAAGTGGTTCAACGAGAGCAAGGGCTATGGCTTCATTGCCCAGGATGCGGGTGGCGCCGACCTGTTCGCGCACTTTCGCGACATTCAAGGCGAAGGCTTCAAGACGCTGGCTGAAAACCAGCGTGTTGAATTCGAAGTCAAGCAAGGGCAAAAGGGCCTGCAGGCGGCGAACATCAAGCCGCTCTGAAGCGCCACACGCACCTTGCAGATGAAGCCGCGGAACCCCGCGGCTTTTTTTCCACCTGGAGAATCGCATGAGCACAATGGGCCTGAGCAACCAACAGATTCGCCTCGCGGCGCGCCCCGTCGGCCTGCCGACGCGCGCCGATTGGTCTTTCACCACCGAGCCGGTCGCCCAGCCGCCTGCCGGCGGCGTGCTGATCAAGACGCTCGCGCTGTCGCTCGACCCCGCGATGCGCGGCTGGATGAACGAGGGCAAGAGCTACATCGCGCCGGTGGCGATCGGCGAAGTGATGCGCGCCGGTGGCATCGGCGTCGTGGTGGCGTCGAACCACGCCGGCTACGCCGCGGGAGACCGGGTCAGCGCCAGCCTGGGCGTGCAAGAGTACTGCGCAATCGCCGGCGCCGACCTCGAGCGCAGCGGCTTGTTCAAGATCGACTCGCGTCTGGGCACGCCGAACCAATGGCTCAACGTGTTGGGAATGCCTGGCAT
Source organism: Burkholderiales bacterium (assembly GCA_031419535.1). GTDB lineage: Bacteria > Pseudomonadota > Gammaproteobacteria > Burkholderiales > Burkholderiaceae_C > JAEMQF01. The sequence continues at coordinate 1,773 of JANOLA010000465.1, forward strand.
GACCGCGTACTTCGGCCTGCTCGACGTCGGCCAGCCGCAACCCGGCGACACCGTCGTCGTCTCCGGCGCGGCCGGCGCGGTGGGCCAGACCGTCGGGCAACTCGCGCGCATCAAGGGCTGTCGGGCGGTCGGTATCGCCGGTGGCCCGGCGAAGTGCGAATGGGTCGTCAAGGAACTCGGCTTCGACGCCTGCATCGATTACAAGACCACCCACCCGCGCGACGCCTTGAAGGCCGCTTGCCCGAAGGGCGTGGACGTGTACTTCGACAACGTCGGCGGCGAGATCCTCGACATGGTGCTGGCGCGCATCAACCGCAAGGCGCGCATCGTGATCTGCGGCGCGATCAGCCAGTACAACAACACCGGCGCCGTGACCGGGCCGAAGAACTACCTGTCGCTGCTCGTGAACCGCGCGCGCATGGAAGGCATGGTTGTGTTCGACTACGCCGAGCGCTTCCCGCAGGCCGCCGCCGAGCTCGCCGGCCACCTGCGCGAGGGCCGCATGAAGAGCCGCGAAGACATCTGCGACGGACTCCAGAACTTCCCCGAGGCGCTGCTGAAACTGTTCAGCGGAGAGAACTTCGGCAAGCTGGTGCTGCGTGTCGCCGCCGAGTGATTCCGGCAGGGCGAGAATCCGGCCGACGCAGCACGCACGCAGGCACGCACGCAGCGGCAAACTTCGGCAACAGTTGGGCATTCGTGACCAAGCGCAACTCCGGGGCGTCGACGCCGCGCGGCTAGACTTCCTGCGCCCGATTCGGCCCGTGCCGGTGCATCCGCGCTGTCGCGACGGCTCACGTGGGCAATGCGCCGCCCACCACCGCGAATGAGCCCGACACCCACCGTCCGCCATGCCGCCGCGCCACGCGCGGGGTTGTTGTTGGCACTGCTCGAGCAGTCGCACGACCTGCTGGCCGTGACCGACGCGTTAGGCCACGTGATCTGGTCGAACGCGCGCTTTCGCGAGCACACTGGGTTGGAGGTCGCCTCTGGTCATACGCTGCTGAGCTTGGTGGCGCCGGGGCCCGCATCGGACCCGACGCGCAAGGCGATCACGCGCGCCCTGCTCGGTGGCGCGCTGCTCGATGCACCGCTCGAGCTTCGGAGCAGCGCCGGCAAGCTGCTCCCCCTGCTCGCCAACGTTTCGTGCGAGCTGGGCCAGGTGGTCTGGGCGCTGCGCGACAACCGCACAGCCGCTGCCGGTTCGCTGCTGGCGCAGCTCGAGAAGGCCCAGGTCTGCCTCTGGCGCCACGATCTGAAGAGTGGGCGCATCGGATTCAGCGCGAATGCCGAATCGGTTCTGCCGGTGGCCGCGGGGGTTCAGGCTCTCACGCTCGCCGAATTTCGCGGCCACATGCACAGCGACGACCTGCCGCGCGACATGCACGCGGCCGAACGGGCACTGAGTTCGCCGCTTCCGATCGACAGCGAGGCGAGATTTCGGCGTGCCGACGGCGGCTGGCGCCATGTGTTGACACGGCGCGTCGTCGAATCCGACGCCAGCGGTGCGCCGCTGGCGGAACTGGGCTTTTGCGTGGACCTGAGCGCGCAGGTGCAGAACTCGAGCCGCATCTCCGGCCAGGAGCACCGGCTGAGCGCGGCCGCGCAAGCCGCGCGAGTCGGCCTGTGGTCGCTCAACATGGTGACGGGCGAGACCGACTGGAACGTGCAGATGTACGAGCTGTTCGATCTTGTCGGGGCGACACGCGTACCGTCGATGGCCGAGTGGGTGGACCAGTGCGTTCACCCTCAGGATCGCAAACGCGTCTGGACCGTCGGCAAGGCGTACCTGCACCAGGGAACCGACGCGTTCGAGGAAGAATTTCGCGCGCTGCGCAGCGACGGCAGCATGCGATGGATGGTGATGCGCGCGGCGGTGAACGACAGCAATCCGCAGCGCCGCAACATCTCGGGCATCGTGATGGACGTGACGGAACAGCACAACGCCTTGCACGCGCTGCGCGGCGCGGACGAACGGGCGGCGCTGGCGGCGCGCCTGGCCGGCATGGGCACCTGGGTGCTGGACCTCGCGCCCGTCGTCGAACGCTGGGACGAGCAAATGTTCCGGCTGCGCGGCCTGGAGCCGCGCGACACCCCACCGACGCGCGAAGAGCGCCTGGATCTGCTGCACCCGGACGACGCGCACCTGGTGCTCGATTCGCAGCAGGCCGCGCTCTCGACCAACGACCCCACCGACTACGAGTTCCGGGTTCGCATTCCCGACGGCAGCTACCGCTGGCTCGCGTCGCGTTCGATTCCGGTTCGCGACGAACGCGGCCGCACCGTGCGCCGCGTCGGCGTGAATTGGGACATCACGGAAAAGCGCAACGTCGAAGTCACGCGCCAGCAGAAGCTGCTCGCCGAGCGCGAGAGCCAGGCCAAGTCGCAGTTCCTGTCGCGAATGAGCCACGAACTGCGCACGCCGTTGAATGCCGTGCTCGGCTTCACCCAGTTGTTGCAGGCCAGTGGCGAATCGCTCGGCAAGGGCCAGACGACGCACCTCGGCCACATTCGCTCGGCCGGCGAACACCTGCTCGCCCTCATCAACGACATGCTCGACGTGTCGAGCCTCGAGGCCGGACGCCTGCGCCTCGAGTTGCAGCCCGTGGATCTGGAGGCGATCCTCGGCGAAGCGCTGGCGCTGGTGCAGCCGCTCGCGGCGAAGCACCAGGTGCAACTGCAGCTCGCGGCGGCGGAAGGTCATGTGTTCGCCGACCCGACCCGGCTGCGCCAGGTGCTGATCAACCTCTTGTCCAACGCCGTCAAGTACAACCGGCCGCAGGGCAAGGTCACCCTCACGGCGCGCGCCGGCGAAGCGCATGTGACGCTGCTCGTCAGCGACACCGGCCGCGGCCTGAACGCTGACCAGCTCGCGCACCTGTTCGAACCGTTCAATCGCCTGGGCATCGAGAGCGAAGGAATCGAGGGCGCGGGCATCGGCCTGGTGATCGTCAAGGGCCTGACGCAGGCGATGGGCGGAACGATTTCAGTCTCGAGTGCCCCGGGAGAAGGCACCCAGTTCCAGCTCGTCCTTCCGGCCGCCACGCCCGCCGAGCCGGCGCTGCCCGAGACGCCGGCGCCGCGGACCCGCGACGCCCCGGCGAAGTACGCGGCACTTCGTGAGACCCAGGGCGGGCAGGTCCTCTACATCGAGGACAACGAAGTGAACGTGCTGCTCGTCGAGCAACTCGTGCAAAGCATCGAGGGCCTGAGCATCGCCTGCGCGCCCGACGGCACGCGCGGTATCGAGCGCGCACGCGCGCTGCGCCCGGACCTGATCCTGCTCGACATGCAGTTGCCCGATTTCGACGGCTTCGAAGTGCTGGCGCGGCTGCGCGCGCACGCGGAGACGGCGCGAATTCCGTGCATCGCGTTGTCGGCGAATGCGATGCCGGAAGACATCGAGCGCGCGATGCAAGTCGGCTTCACCGACTACTGGACCAAGCCGATCGACCTGAAGGCCTTCGTTTCGAACCTGCGCGAGCTGTTTCCGAGCGCGCAGGACGCGACGGCCGCCTGAGCAACCGTCGCCGGGCCGCCCCAAGACGGTTGCTCGCGAAGCGACCGGGGGCGAACATACAACCTCAAACCGCCGGAGCCGCCTCGGCCACCAGGCCCCGCTTCTCCAACATCGGCTGCACCGTCGGTGAACGGCCGCGGAACGAGCGATACGCCATGGCGGGTTCGAGCGAATTGCCCGACGCGTAAATGAACTCGCGCAGGCGCGCCGCCACCTTCGGGTCGAACACGTTGCCGGCCTCGACGAAGGCGCCGAAGCCGTCGGCGTCAAGCACCTCGGCCCACAGGTACACGTA
>JANOLA010000466.1:0-2656 GCA_031419535.1 Burkholderiales bacterium
GCGAGGGCCTGACTTCAATCACGGTGACCCGGGCGCGCAGCCTGTCACCCGGGCGCACGGGTTTGAGCCAGCGCAGTTGGTCCAGGCCCGGCGAGCCCATCGAAGCCTCGGGCGAGATGAAGTGGTCGCACACCATTCGCATCAGTACCGAGCCCGTCATCCAGCCACTGGCCACCAGCCCGCCGAAGTGCGACTGCGCCGCGGCCGCGGCGTCGAGGTGAAACGGCTGCGGATCGTAGCGGCGCGCGAACTCGACGATCTCTTGCTCGGTGATGCGGTAGTCGCCGAACTCGAACACCTCGCCGACGCGGAAGTCTTCGAACCAGCGTTGCTGAAGCGGCGTGGTCACGATTGAACCCTCATCGCTGCTTGCGCAGCAGCTCGGGCAACTGGGCACGGTGAAAGCCCTCGAACGGCTGGCTGCGCTGGTGCGATTCCAGCTTCCAGGTGCCGCGCGCGTTCGGTGTGCCGCCGTCGACGCGCATGCAGGTGCCGGTGATGTATGCCGCGCCCGGCGACAGCAGGAACAGCACCGCCGCCGAGACTTCGGCCTCGGTGCCGAAGCGCTGCAGCGGCACCGTCGGCGGGAATTCGAGGATCTTCGCTTGCGCCTCTACCGTGTAGGTGTCGAAGCCGCTCGACGCAATGCCGCCCGGCGCCACCGCGTTGACGCGCACGCCCGATGCCGCCCATTCGCAGGCCGCCGTTTCGGTCAGCGTCAACATGCCGCCGCGCGCCGCGCCCGAGTGTGCGAAGTCGGGCCAGCCGTGCCAGATGTCGGCGATGATGTTGACGATGGCCCCGCCATGCGCTTCCATGCAGCGGTTGTAAGCCTCGCGCATGAAGATGAACCCGCCCGTGAGGTTGCTGCGCACCACGGCTTCGAAGCCCTTGGTCGAAATCGTCTTCATCGGCGCGCGGTACTGGCCGCCGGCGTTGTTCACCAGGCCATCGATGCGGCCACGCGCGGCGAGCACGGCGTCGATGGTGGCGCCGACCACGGCCTCGTCGCGAATGTCGCAGACATGCGTGCTCGCGCTGCCGCCGTCTTCCACCATCTCCGCCTGTACCGCTGTGAGTTTCTCCAGCGTGCGCCCGACCAGCGCGACATGCGCGCCCAGCGCCGCGAGTTCATGCGCGATGCAGCGGCCGATGCCGCTGCCCCCGCCGGTGACGATGACCGTCTGGCCGGCAAACAGGTCTGCTCGATAGATCGATTGGTAGGGCATCGTGTTCCTGCTCGGACTCAATATTGCACCGCCACGCGGCCGATTCGTTCACGCGCGATGATGAGCTTCATCACCTGCGCCGTGCCGTCGCCGATTTCCAACCCCATCACATCGCGCAGGCGCTGCTGGTGCGGCAAGTCCTTGCTCCAGCCGTAGTGGCCGAAGGTCAGCAGGCATTGGTGGATCACGTCGAACGCGTAACGCGGCCCCATCCACTTGCACATCGCGGCCTCCTTCGTGTGCGGCTCGCCTGCGTCGCGCAGCGCGAGTGCGTGATAGCAGAGCTGGCGCACCGCGGCGACCTGCGATTCGCCCTCGGCGAGCGGAAAACTCACGCCCTGAAACTGACCGATCGGCACGCCAAACGCTTCGCGCTCTTTCGCATAGCCCCAAGCTTCGTCGAGCGAGGCCTGCGCCGCGCCGATGCACTGCAGCCCGATCAACGCACGGCTGTAGTCGAAGCCCTGCATCACCTGCGTGAAGCCCTTGCCCTCGTCGCCCAGGCGCTGGCTCGCGGGCACGCGCACGTCGTCGAAGAACACCGAGCCGCGGCCGATGATGGCGCTGCCCACGTCGTCGAAATGGGTGCGCGAAATGCCCTTCGTTCCGTCGTACGGAATGAAGAACGCGCTGACGCCCTTGGCGCCTTGCTCGGGCGTGCCGGTGCGCGCGAAGATGAGGTAGGCGTCGGCGCGGTCGGCAAACGTGATCGAGGTCTTTTCGCCGTTGATGATGTAGTGGTCACCGCTTGCGTCGGTCACGCGGCGCGCGCGCAATTGCAGGTTGCTCGCGTCCGAGCCACCGCGCGGCTCGGTCAGGCAGATCGCGACGATCGCTTCGCCCCGCGTCATGCGCGGCACCCATTCGTTCACGATCTCGGGCTGCGCATGCCGAATCAGAATCGCGGCGTTCAGCGAAATCCCCACCGGCACGGCGCTGACGTTGAAGTCGCCGTAGGCGAGTTCTTCGGCGATCAGCCCGGTGGTCACCGCGTCGGCGCCCATGCCGCCGAGTTCTTCGGGCAAGTCCATGCCAAGAAAACCCAGGCGCCCCATCTCGGCGACCAGCTCGCGGTCCAGCACGCCGAGCTTCTCGCGCTTCTGGTAGTCGGGCAGCAGGCGTTCGCGCGCAAAGCGGCGCGCCGAGGCTTGCAGCGCTTTTTGGTCGTCGGTCAAAACCATGCGCACGGGCTCCTGGGGTGGGTATGGCGGGGGGTGGATTCGCACGCTCCAGCGCATACACCGGCGCATTCACCAGCGAATTCACCGGCGCACTGTATCGGTTTGTCGAAGAACACAGCGCTATGCGACATGCACCGCACCCGACTTGCGCAGCGCATCGATGCTGTCGGCGTCGAGCCCCCACTCGGCTAGAACCTCCACGCCATGCTCACCGGCAGCCGGCGCGGCACGGCGCAACGCGCCCTG
>JANOLA010000467.1:0-6269 GCA_031419535.1 Burkholderiales bacterium
ACGCGCACATCGACCGCACGCCCGCCGATGCGCAGCGAAATCCGGCCATCCTGCGGCAGGCGCTTCTCGGCGATGTCGAGCTCAGCCATGATCTTCAGGCGCGAAATCAGCGCCGCGTGCAGCGCCTTGTTCGGCTGCACCACCTCGCGCAGCGTGCCGTCAACGCGAAACCGCACCGCGCTGCTGCGCTCATAGGGTTCGATGTGGATGTCGCTCGCGCCGTCTTTCGCGGCCTGGGTCAACAAGGCGTTGAGCATGCGGATGATCGGCGCGTCGTTCGACGCTTCCAGCAGGTCTTCGATCGCGGGCAGTTCCTGCATCATGCGGCTGAGGTCCACCGCGCTTTCCACCTCGCCGATCACGACCGCCGCGCTCGATTCGCCGCCGGCGTAGGCCGCCGCGATGCGGTTCGCGAGCGTCGCCGCGGGTTCACGTTCCAGCGAATCGACGTCGTAAAGACGCAGAATTTCACTGAGCGCGCTCGCGCCCGAGGTCTCGGCGGCGCGCAGCACGAGCTGTTGCCCGTCGTCTTCCAGCAGGACGGTGTTCGCCTTGGCAAAGGCGTAGGGCAGGGGGTGGCGCGCGCCCATCGCCGGTTCCTACTTGCCTGGACCGGAAGCCGGCGCTGAGGCGGCGCCTTCGGGTCCCAGCGGCGGGATCAGTGGCGCGTCGTTGATCTGCATGACGCGGCTGGGCGCGGGCTGCGAGTCTTTCTGCAGTGCGCGGATCGAGTCGTAGCGGTCCAGCGTCAGGTCGTTCGCGGCCTGCTGGGTGCGGATCACGACCGGACGTAAAAATACCATCAGGTTGCTCTTGCTGCGTTTGCGGGTGTCGCTGCGGAACAGGGCACCGATGAAGGGCAGGTCGCCCAGCAACGGCACTTTGTCGGCGATGCCCGAGTACTCGTCCTTGAGCAGGCCGCCTAGCACCATGATCTGACCATCGTCAACAACCACGGTAGTTTCGATCGAGCTCTTGTCGGTGGTCGGGCCCGCAGTGCTGCCGGCGTCGGCCACGCTGGAATTCTCCTGGAAAATCGTCATGCGAACCGTGCCGCCCTCGCCAATTTGGGGCTTGACGCGCAGGGTCAGGCCCACGTCTTTGCGTTCGATGGTCTGGAAAGGATTCGTCGCGCCGCCCGTCCCGCCTGTATTCGTGAAGCTGCCGGTGATGAAGGGCACGTTCTGGCCGATCACGATCTTGGCCTCTTCGTTGTCCAGCGCCACCAGGTTCGGCGTCGACAGCACATTGCCGTCGGCATTGGTCTCCAGAAACTTCGCGAGTGCGCCGAGCGTGTACACCGAGCCGACCTTGGTCAACACGCCGAAATTGAAGCCGCCCGGTATGCCGGCTTGCTGGGCTGCGGCGAACCCGGTGGCGTTCGCGCCCTGCGCCGTCGCAGCGGACAACGCGATGATGTTGCCCGAGCCAGCGCCACCGAAGTTCGTTCCCGCGCCGATGATGGTGGAGTCGCCCTTGCGCCCCGACAGGCCCTGCCACTGAAAGCCGATTTCAGCGGCCTTACCTGCATCGACCTTGACGATCATCGACTCGATGTAGACCTGCGCACGGCGCGAGTCGAGCTGGTCGATCACGCCGCGCAGCTGGCGGTACAGCGGCTCGGCGGCGGTGATGATCAGCGAGTTCGTTGATGGGTCGGCCTGGATGAAGCCGCCGGTCGACGGACTGGCCGACGCGCTGACCGGCGATGTGGCCTGGATCGACGCACCGCCGGGCGATTGCGGCGCCCCTGCCAAGGTCGGCGCGGCCCCGGCTGACGCGGACGCACCACCGCCACCGCTGAAAGCCGAACGCAACACCGTGGCGAGTTTCACCGCGTCGGCATTCTTCAACGGCACGACCCAGATGTTGCCGCCCGCGTTCGCGCCCGACGTCGCCTGGTCGAGCTTGGCGACGAGCGAGCGAATGCTCGCCATGCGCGCCGGATTCGGCGCGCGAATCAGCAGCGAGTTGCTGCGCGAATCGATCATGATCGATGCGCCGCCCACGCCACCCGCTGCCCCGGGGACTCCCGGGATGCCGGCGCTGCCGCCGGCGTCGGTGAGGCGCTGCACCATCGGCGCCAGGTCGGCGGCCAGGGCGTGCTGCAGCGGCAGCACTTCCACATCGCCGGCGGCGGGCGTGTCCATCGCCGCGATAATTTTCGCGATGCGCTGCAGGTTGTCGGCGTAGTCGGTGATGATCAGCGAGTTGTTGCCCGGGTTCGCGTTGATCGTGTTGTTCGGGCTGATCAACGGGCGCAACACCGGCACCAGGTTGTTCGCGTTTTCGTGGTTCAGCTTGAAGATCTGCGAGATCACCTGGTCGCCGCGGCGCGACACCTCGCCGATCGACACGGTGCCGGTCTGCAACTTCGCATCGGCCTCGGGAACGACCTTGTACAAGCCCGCGACTTCGACCACGGTGAAACCCAGGCCACGCAACGCCGCCAGGAAGTTCAGGTAGGCGTCACGCGGCGACAGCGGTTGTTCGGTGTAGAGCGTGATCGTTCCCTTGACGCGTGGGTCGACGACGAACTGCTGCTTCAGGATCACCGCCATCGCACGCGCGACGCCTTCGATTTCGGCGTTCACGAAGTTCAGCGTTACCGGCTCGCCGCGAAAGCGCGCGGCCGACGGCTGCGCCGGCAGCAACGATGGCGCCAGCAGCCCGAGGCAGCCCAGCGCCAGAACGAAGCGCGCGAGCCACGTGGCGGCCCGGCCCCGGCGCCGCCAGGGGGCGCACGACGCCCCATGCGGCAACCCATTCGCTGTCAGCTTCATGCTCATCCGATCGAAATGACGGAGCGCGCGCCTTCGCGCCGCCCGATGATGTTCAACAAATTGTTCAATGCCGGCTCGTCGGCGGCTTCGGCGCGCGCCTCGCCGCGAAACGTCAAGCCATTCGGCCCGAGACTGCCTTCACCGCTGAGCTGCAACGCGCCGTCCTGGGTGCTCAGTTGCAAGCGCGACGTGCTGCCCTGGGCATCGCCCGAGACGCTCATGCGGTAGTTGCCCAGCGTGCTCAGCGTTGTCATGCGCGACGATACGCCCAGCAGTTCGATGTCGGCCCGGCCGTCGACGCGCCAGCGACCTTGCACCGACTCGATGCGCACCCCCGGCGAGATGAGCCGCACCGCGCCGCCGAGCTGCAGGGTGTTCCAGGGCGTGCCCAGTCCACCCAGCCAGCTGCTCGGCCATTGGCCCAGCCAGCCAGGACTGGGCAGCACCGTGAATGCGATCCGGCCGAAACCCGGGCGCACCTGCACCGCGAGGCTGCCGTTCAGGCAACACGCGTGCTGTGCGCGCAGCTCGAAGCCATAGCCGCGCAGGCCGAGCGTCCACTCGAGCCGCCCGGGCAATGCGCTCGCGTCGCGGCTTTGCGGCCCGCCGGTCAGCACCGCGACCGCGCTGCCCGACCACAGCGTGCCGCGCGCGTCGGCGAGCAGCAGGCGCTGATTGCTGGCACCCACCACGGCCTGGGCCACCCAGGCGGCAGGGAGGTTGGCCAGAAAAGCGATGACCGCGCCGAACGCCGCGCCGACCGCGGCGCCACGCAGCGTCGCGCTGCGCGAGCGGTCCCACGCCTCTTCCGCGAAAGTCGACTCGCCCCAGCCGGTGCCGGCCAGGGTCGACGAGAACAGCCTGCGCTTGCGGCGCATCAGGGGGCTCCCGGCAGCGTGACGGTCAGCGTGCCGCTGTAGCCCTGCGCCGAGCGCTGCATCTGCAACTCGACCGGCCGCGCGCGCGCCGCGCTGCGCGCTTCATTGAGCCAGGCCTGCAGACCTTCAGCGCTGGCGCCATTCAAGGTGAGCACGGCGCTGTCGCCACGCAACGCGATCTTCCCCGCTTCGCCCAGGCGCGAAGTGGCCGCCTTCAGTGATTCGGCGGCCTGGGCGGCGGAGACGGGCGCGGCGCCGCGCAGCTCGCGCACTTCCGCAGCCAGGCGCTGCAGCTCCTGCGCTTGAGCGTCGAGCCGATCCAGCGCCGCCGGTGCATCGCGCACGGTGCGCCAGGCGGGCTGAACGAAGGCGACCCAGACGATGAACAGGCCCACCACGAGCACCACCAGCGTCAGCGCCCGGCGCTCGCGCGGCGCCAACCCGGCCCAGCGCCGCGCCAATTGTTCGCGCGCCGGGGAGAGTGCGGCGATGCCGGTACTCATCGCGCGACCACGAACCGCTGACGCGCGAAACGGATAGACGCGCCCGAGGCAGGTCGCGTCCCTGACTGCCGAAGCTGGACGGCGCAGTGGACGGTGAAATGGCTCATGACGCCGCCGGCCCTTTGGCGCGGCCTACGACCAGGCGCCCTTGCGCCGACTCGACACTCCAGCCGCCGGGGCGCAGCAGGCTGCGGAATTGCTCCACCTGCGCGGCGCTCCAGCCGCTGGCGCCCAGGGTCAACTTGCCTGACTCGAAGCGCAGGTTTTCGGCCGGCGGCCGGTCGGCGGGCCAGGCCGACGCGGCGGCCTGAAGCAAGGGCTCCAGGTCGGCATCGCCCGGCTTGCCGGCGAGCGCGCGCAAAGCGTTGGCTTCGCGCTGCACCACGGCATTCGCGTCGCGCGCGATGTCGAATTCGCTGACGCCCGGAAACGTGGCCTTGACCAGGTTGGCGATCGACGCGCGCTTGCGTTCCAACTGGGTCCTTTGCTGCCAGGCCCAGAAGTTGAGACCGACCAGCTGCACAACGAGCAGCGCGTAGACGCCGGCGCGAACCGGCCTCCAAGCCGGGCTGAACCACTGGCGCAGCCCATCGCGCAGCGCGCGTGCGCCCCGGGTGCGCCGCACCAGGTCGAACTGGCGCAGGTTCCACAAACTGCGCGCTGCCTGCAAGGCGCGGTGGCTGGCGGGCAGCACTTTCACGCGCGCGCTCAGCCAATGCTCGGCAGCGCTAGCGGCCGCCGGGCTCGCGGTCCAGCGCGTGGCCTCGGGCAGATGGGCGGGCAGCATCGCGCGCGCAAGGCCGCCCTCCAGCCGCAAGGTGACAACGCCGCCCGAATGGGCCCAGGTCAGCACGACCCCCTGGGCGGCTGCCGCGGCTTCGCCCGGCGCTTCGTTGAAATGGCCGATCGGCGGGTCGTCAGGCCAGGAGGTCGGGACGATGCGGTCGACGAAGACATTGGCCTTCTCTAACGCCGCGAGTTCATCGCGCAGCCAGCGCCGGTCGACCGCGGCGATCCAGGTCGGCTGCCCGGCGACCGCGCTCGGCGCCAGCGCCAAGTGCACCGCGTCGACATCGTCGAGCAGCTGGTCTTCGAGCACACCGTCCAGAGCCTCGCGCAGCCGCGCCGCCGGGGCTTTGGGCAGGGCGATGCGGTGCCAGCTGACATCGGCATCCGCGAGCACCGCGACCACCTGGGTCGCGCCGGGCAGCAAGGCAGGCGCGCTGCGACCGTGCCGTTGCAGCGCCAGCCCGTCCGGGCTGATCACGAATTCGTATTCCTGCCCCGCGCCCGACTCGGCCCGATTCGCCCCGGCGCTGCCACGCGGATGGAAACGCGCGCGCTGCGGTATCTGGACGACGAGGAGCGACATTCAGCGGGCGGCCATGGGAGCTGGCGTCGATTGTAGACAGCGGGTCGGCGCGCGCAGTCCGGGTGCTCCCGGGGTCGACACTGGCGCGGCCGAGGTTGGACAACGGGTGACCCGGGGGGTGGCCGAGGTTGTCAGATGCTTGGCCGACGGCTGGCCGGTGCGCTCAGGGCCCAGCCGCCTCGCGGCTCGCCACTTGTTCGCGCTGCAACAGCACAACCTCCAGGCCGCGCCGCTCCACCAGCGAGCGCTGTTCGAGCACCCGGTCACCCAGGCGCAAGCGGCCGCGGACTTCAAAAAAGTTCGACACCACGCCGATCGGCGGGGTCGTTCCCTGGGCGAGGCCGGGGATCTGCGCCAGCACGTCGGCCGGGGTCTTGAAATGGCTGCGCTGGCGCACCCGAAGCAAATTCTCGGCGCTCGCCAGGTCCAGCCCTTTGACGGTGGCGACCAGCACCTCGCGGCTCGCGGTATTGGCGTTGATCAGCGTGCGCGTGGGCAGCAAGGTGACATAGGGCTCGAGCCTGCCCAGCGCCTCGCCGCTCACGCCGAACCAGGCGAGTTGACCAACGTTGCGCGGCAACAATGCCGCGGGGGCGCTCGAGCCGGCGCTTTCACCGGCGGCGCCGGGCGGGGCGGACGCGTCGCGCAGGCCTTCCGCGATGCGCTTGGCGACATCGGTCGCGACCCCCAGGGCCTGGCACAGGCGCTCCAGCGCGGCGAGTTCGTCCGGCAA
>JANOLA010000468.1:0-4017 GCA_031419535.1 Burkholderiales bacterium
AGACCTGATCGCCGATTTCGGTCAGGCCTTGGGGTGAACGTCGCGCCACCCCATGCAGCCGCTGCGCACCGCGATTTTGCTGACGCTTTGGGCGCTGCTGGGCGCGGCAGCGGGCAGCGCGCTCGCCGCACCGATGACGCGCGCCCAGGCGCTGGCCTCGCTCAGCCACAGCGAGGCCGAGCAGCGCCTGGCGGGTGTGCGACGCCTGGCCGAGATCGGCACGATGGCCGATGCCGACCGTCTGCTCGGCACCATCGCCGACGCCGATGAGCGCGCGCGCGTGATCACCGCCGCCGCCGTCTGGCAGATCTGGGGCCGATCGGGCGACGCCGCCATCGACAAACTGTTCACGCGCGGCGTCGAGCAGATGCAATCGGCGCAGCTCAACGAGGCACTGGCCACGTTCGACCAGATCGTGCGGCGCAAGCCGGCATTTGCCGAAGGCTGGAACAAGCGTGCCACGGTCTACTTCATGCTCGGGCGCAACGCCGAGTCGCTGAAGGACTGCGAACAAGTCCTGAAGCGCAACCCGAATCACTTCGGCGCCTTGTCGGGCGCCGGGCAAATTCATCTCCAGCTCGGCAATGCGCGCGAGGCGCTCGAATTTTTCCGCCGCGCCGTCGATGTGAATCCCGCGCTCGAAGGGCCGGCACAGATGATTCCGCTGCTCGAAGATCTGCTGCGCGATACGAGCCGCAAGTCGATCTGATCCCTCGGCGCTGAGCGACCCCTCGCCCGAAACCCTGAGCAAGAGCGGCGCCTTGGTCGGCTCGGGCGTGCGCCTGGCGATCGACGACTTCGGCATGGGTTATTCGTCTCTCGCCTACCTGAAGACGTTTCCGCTGCACACCTTGAAGATCGACCGTCTCAGGCAAGTTCGGCGGCGCTGCCCAGGTGCTGGCGCAACTTTTCGCGCAGCCGTTGCGGGTTGACGGGCTTCACCATGAAGTCGTTCGCCCCGGCTTGCAGGCTGGTGACGACGATTTGTTTGTCGCTGTTGCCCGTGAGCATGATGACCGGCACCTTGGCCAGCGCTGGATTGGCACGTACGCTGCGCAGCACCGAGATGCCGTCGGTGTCGGGCAACTCGTAGTCGAGCAGGATCAGCGAGGGCACGTACCGACCCACCGCTTCCAGCGCGGCGCTACCGGTGAGCGCCGCCTCGCTTTGCAGGCTTTCCTGATCGAGCAAGCGTGCCAGCAACTTTTGCTGGAACTCGTCGTCTTCGACGACCAGGATCGGCGCGCGCTTGGCTGCCAATCCGGCGGCCCGCAGGCCCAGGCTGACGCTCGACTTGGCCAGCGAACGCACCCACTGTAGATGCGGCTCGCTCTCCTTTCGCAATTCACCCGACCACTTCACCAGACCTTCGACCTGGTCGACCAGCGTTTGCAGGCGCGCCCGGAACGCTCCGGAGCCCAGTTCCGTGGCTCGGGCGGCGCCGTCCGTGTCCAGAAGCGTCGTCATCTGACGATGGATCTGTTGCACCGACTCGCTCGTGCGCTGGACCTGCTGTTCGCCGTCGGCCAATGCGCGAGTCAGGAATGGGTCGATGGCTGCGACGCGGTTCGCGTGCGCCAGCAATTCGTTGGCCGAGCGCTCGAGCGCTTCGGCCGTGCGCAGGTACTTCAGGGCGTGCAGCACGCTCATGGGCAACTGGTGAATGTCGAACGTATTCGGCCAGAATTTCATGTAGTCGTCGAAGCGGCCCCCCTTGCACAATCCGAACGCGGCGAGCACGTCTTCGGAGCGGCACAGGATCAGCGTGCGGTGCGGGTGGCCGCGCGCCAGCTCGCTGGCCTGGCACAGCGCGCTGTAGCGGCGATCGGCTTCGCCCAGATCGCGAAACGCCAGCAGCAGCACGTCGGGCTGGTGGCGCTCGAAGTCGGCCACCGACTGCGCTGCGTCGCACGACGTTTGCACCGCCTTGAACTCGCTGCGCAGCCCATCCGCGGCAAGCTCGGCGTCGGCCGTTTCAGTGGCAACGATCAGGATTTTCGGCAGGTTCATGGTGGACCCTTGGTTCAATGAATGTGCGCGGCAAGCCAGGCATCGGCAGCCTCAGCCACCGCAGTGAGCATCGACTCGAAGCGTGCCATCGCGGCGTCGATTGCGGCCCAGTCCTGGCGCTCGCCGGCCGATTCGAGCTCGGCGCAGAGCTCGCCCAGCGCCAGGGCGCCGACCATGCGCGCCGAGGACTTTAATTGATGGCCGCTGTTGCCCACCGTCTCGGCGTGCCGATTCCGATAGGCATCGCGCAGCTGTCGCGCGACTTTGTCCGCCGACGCGCGGTAGCTACGCAAGAATTCTTCGAGCGTCGCGGTGTCGTCGCCGACATAGTCCTTCAGCACTTGCAGGTCCAGGCATGTGGACGCGACGGCGGCTGGCGCGCTCGGAGGCTCTGGCTCACCCGCGGACGCTGGCGCGCTTCGCGGCGCGGCTCCATCCGGCGCAGCGCGCAAGTCAGCGCGATCGTCGGGCAACCAGCGCACCAGCACGGCGCCGATCTGCTGCGCGGTATACGGCTTGGTCAAATGATCGTCCATGCCGGCCGCCAGACAGGATTCTCGGTCGCCCTGCATTGCATTCGCGGTCAGTGCAATGATCGGCACACGCACGGCGCTTCCGGCCTCGCGCGCGCGAATCGCCACCGTCGCCTCGAGCCCGCCCATCACCGACATCTGCATGTCCATCAACACCAGATCGAAGGCCTGGCGCGCCACGGCGTCCAGGGCCTCCTGCCCATTGTTCGCAAGGTGCACGCGGTGGCCGAGTTTCTCGAGATGGCGGCGCGCGAGCAACTGGTTCGTTTCATGATCGTCGACGACCAGGATCGACGCGCCCCGGCGCGCTTCGCGCAGGCTGTGGCGCGTGATCAGGCTGGGCGTGTCCAGGGCACCGACTCGGCTCGGTTCGGGTTCGCACACCGCGTGCAAGGCATCGAACAACTCCGACGACCGCACCGGTTTGACGAGGTAGGCCGCGATGCCCAGCTCGCGGCAACGCGTCGCATCGCCGCGCTGCCCGGCGCTGGTCAGCGCCACCACGGCATCGATGGCCTGGGGGCGCTCACCACGCAGCTGTTCGACCCACGCGAAGCCATCCTGGCCCTGCAGACGCGGGTCGAGCAGCAGCAGCTCGAAACGCCGGCCGGCGCACTGCGCCTGGTCGAGCATCGCTTGCGCGCGGCTCGTGTCGGCGGCGTCTGCCACCCCCATGCCCCAACCTGAGAGCAGCCGCACCAACACCTTGCGGTAAGTGTCATTGGCTTGCACGACCAACACGCTGCGCCCGGCCAGCGTGCGTGGCTCGGGCGACGCCATGACGGGCGCCAGTTCATGCACGCCACAGCGCACGCTCACCGTGAACACGCTGCCCTGGCCGGGAACGCTTTCGACCGCGATTCCGCCGCCCATCAGCCCGGCCAGCTTGGCGCTGATCGTCAGGCCCAGTCCGGTTCCGCCGTAGCGGCGCGTCGTGCTCGCGTCGGCCTGCGAAAAAGCATCGAATATCGTGCCCTGCTTTTCCGGCGCGATGCCGATGCCGCTGTCGCGCACGCTCACCCGCAGCGTCACCGCCGCAGCCGGCTCGGCGCGATCGGGCAGTGCGCTCACCGTCACGGCAACTTCGCCGCGTTCGGTGAACTTGATCGCATTGCCCACCAGATTGACGACGATTTGGCGCAGCCGCCCCGGGTCGCCGACCAGCAGAGGCGGCAGCCCGGGTGCGTCGTAAATCAGTTCCAGGCCCTTCTCGTGAGCCCGCATCGACAGAATTTTCACCATGTCGGCGATCGCGTCGGCGGGTGCGAATTCGATCTCCTCGAGCCGCAGTTGACCGGCTTCGATCTTCGAGAAGTCGAGGATGTCGTTGATGATCGTCATCAGCGAAGCGCCGCTCGCGCGCACCAGGTCCAGGTCGGCGCGCTGCTCGCGGGTGAGCTCGGTGTCGAGCAGGAGTTCGGTCACGCCCAGGACGCCATTGAGCGGCGTGCGGATCTCATGGCTCATGTTGGCG
>JANOLA010000469.1:0-14650 GCA_031419535.1 Burkholderiales bacterium
AGACGAAGTCGCGGTCGACCTCGTCGATCAGCGGATGTTTGGCCTTGGGATGGGTGATCCAGAAGCCCATCATTCCCATGGCCATCTGCACCATCTCGTCGGCATGCGGGTGGTACATGAAGGTGCCGGGGCGGCGCGCCACGAACTCGTAGACGTAGGTCTTTCCGGGCGGAATGCCCGGCTGGTTGAGGCCCGTCACGCCGTCCATGCCGTTGGGCAGGCGCTGGCCGTGCCAGTGGATGCTGGTCAGTTCGCCGAGCTTGTTGGTGACGAAGATGCGCACGCGGTCGCCTTCGACCACTTCGATCGTCGGCCCCGGGCTCTGGCCGTTGTAGCCCCACAGGTGCGCCTTGAAGCCGGGCGTCATTTCGCGCACCACGGGTTCGGCGACGAGGTGGAACTCTTTGACGCCGTTGTTCATGCGCCAGGGGCAAGTCCAGCCGTTGAGCGTGACCACTGGGTGGTAGGGCCGGCCGGTGCCGGGCACGAGCGGCGGCATCGTGTCGGCGCTGGTCTGGATCACGGGTTCGGGCAGGGCGGCCAGCGCCACCTTGCTGACCGCCGCGGCGCTCGCGGCGGCGGTCACGGCGCCGGCAGCGCCGATGAATGAGCGTCGGGAAACCATGGGTGTTCCTTGCGGTTCAGTGTGCGGCGGCGCCGGGCTCGGCGGTGATCGCCGGCCCGCCGGGCGCGGCCATGCTGGGCTTGCCGATGAGTGCCATGTCGAGGTCGGCCTTGGCGACCCAGAAGTCGCGCAGCGAGTCGATGTAGTTGTTGATGCTCGCGATCTGCGCACGTGCATCGGCGAGCAGCTCGAACACGCCGATCAGCATGCCGTTGTAGCGCAGCAGGTTTTCCTCGGCGATGCGTTGGCGCAGCGGCACGATCTCGTCGCGATGATGGCGCGCGATGTCGTAAGCGGACCGGTAACCGGTGTAGGCCTCGCGCACCTCGGAGCGCGCGTCGATCGCGGTTTGGGCGGCGCTGTGCACGGCCTGCATGTACACCGCCTGCGCTCGCGCGACGCGCGCATCGCCCCAGTCGAACAGCGGCAGCTCGAGCCCGACCTCCCAACCGCGGCGCGGCGGCGCCTCATTGGACGTGTCGTGAATCGCGCCGAGTTCCAGAACGTTGACGAAGCGTGTCGTGCGTGTCAAGCCGAGGTTTTTCGCGGTCTGTTCGGCAGCGAGTTTGGCCGCGGCCACATCGAGTCGCTGCGCGAGAGCGGTGCGTTCCACGTCCGGCATCTCGAGAGCTTCCCCGGGCAGGTCAGGCAGGTCGGGCAGGCGCTCGGGCAGCAAGAGCCGCGGCTGCGCACCCCAAAGGCCGAGCAGTCGGGTGAGGCGCTCGCTCGTCGCGCGCTGCACCTGTTCGGCACGCGCCAGGTTGAGCGCAGCGTCGGCGTAAAAGCTCTGCTCGCGTGCGCGTTGCAGCTTGTTGAAGTTGCCCACTTGCTCCATGCGCCGGGCGAGCTCGGCGCTGGCCAACGCGGCCTGCATCACCTGCCGCATGTAGCGCACGGTCTCGCCGCTGGCGACGGCCATGAAATAGGCCTTGCGCACGTCGGCGGCCAGCGCGAGCACACGCATCGCGACCATGCCCTTGGTCTGCTCGAAGCGGCGCGCCTCGATCTGAGTCATCTGGGGCAGCACGAGCAAGCGCGCCAGGTTGAAATGAAAGCCACGCTCGAGTTCGATCTCGTCGCCCCGCCGCAAACGCGCGAAGCTGAAGCCCGGGTTCGGCAAGCGGCCCGCCTGCACGAGCTCGGCCTCGCCGATGCCCAGTTCCTGAAACGTCGCTTGCAGAGCGCGGTTGTTCAGCAGTGCAATCTGCACGGCATCGTCCACCGTCAAGGGCCTGGCCAGCAATTCGGTGACGCGTTGCGCGATGCCGTCTTGGTCGGCTTCGCTTCTCGACCATCGCAGCTCCTTGCCGAGCCTGTCTTTGGCAGTTTGCTCGACGCTTGCAAAGCCGCCGTCCTGGCTGAACGACGCGCAGCCGCCGAGCCACACCGCCGCCAGCAGTGCCGCCCGCCGTCGCGCGCGCGCGAACCGCGAGCCGCGGCTCGTCTCACAGAGGTTCATGGCGTTCACCTGTCAGTGCTTGTGGTCGCCGTGCCCGTGCGGTTTGGGCGTTGGCGCGGGTTTGGCCGCAGGGTTGTCGACAGGCGCCGGCAACGGTTTCGCGCCGACAGCCGCGTCGGGTTGTTGCGCCTCGCGGGCGTAGGCACGCCAACCTCCGATCCGATTGACAGTGTCGTTGGCCTCGCGCCAGCCGATCGGATTCGCCTCGCGAAAGCGCCGATATTCAGCGAGCGACGATGCGTAGCGCAGCGGCGCGACCTCGGCCTTCGGATCGAGCGGGTCCGGCCCCGCGTGGCAGACCCCGGGTTGAAAAGCCGCACCCGCAGCGGCAATCAACCATGCGGCCGGCGAAAGCCAGCGCGATCGCTGGCGCAAAACTGAAGAAGTCATGGTGTCCTCGCGTCAAAGTCTTGATGCTCCCGCGCCGCCATCGCAGCGCGGGAAAGACGAGACCCGGCGAGCTGGCGCGTGCAAGGCACGCGGCCAAACCGCCGGTCAGGCGAGGACGACTCGAGGTGGGCGGTCGGGCCCGTCGGCAGCGAAGGGATCGACGCTGGGCTCCACGGTCGCGAAGACCGTGGCGCTGAACTCCGGTGCCGCAACCGCGGGCGCCGAGCTCAGGATCGCTGCTGCCGAGCAGCATGACGCGCAGGCGCTGCACTTCGGCGAGTCAGCTTGATGGAATTTGGCGGGTGCATCGGCCACCTCAACCGGGGAAGAGGCACCGTCGGCCTGCGCCGCGCCGGCGTGATGTGCGCCGTGATATACCCCGTTCGGTGCCCCGTGGTGCTCGTCGTGACTCGCGCCAAGCCGCGGGGGATACTGTTGGGCAGCGCTGCCATGGTGGGCATGCTCCGCATCGGCATGCTGCGCATGCGCCACCGGCCCGGCGCCGTGATGGTTCGGGCCGCAAAACACCATCGTCGCAGCCGCCACGCCCTGCACGGGAAGCGCGAGTGCGAGCAGCCAGATCAACAGCGTTCGAATCCTGGGACCCATGGCCGGACTGTAGCGCAGCCTGTTGGGCCCGTGTCGAACATCCATGCTGCCGCCGCGCATTTGCAGCATCAGTTCATGAAGGTCCCGTGCCCGGCCATGGGCGAGCCACGTCGCGGACCGAGCTCAAGGAGCACGTTGCGCATGCGTCCATGGGTTGAACACGGTGGCTCCGCTGGTCTGGAAGTCGGCAAGGTTCCTCGTCACCACGGTCATGCCGTGCACCAGCGCCGTCGCGGCGATCATTGCGTCGCGCTCGCTCAGTCTGTCCGGCACTTGCAGCCGTGCGCATCGAAGCGCCACGGCCGCATCCACGGCCAGCACACGGCCAGTAAACGACGGCAGCACGTGCGCGTCGAACCACGTGCGCATGATGCGGCCCTGCGCGGCGTCGCGCCGCTCGATCTGAAGAACGCCCATTTCCAGTTCGAGCAGCGTGATTGCCGACACGTAGAGGCTGCCGACAGACACCTCGGCGGCCCACGCGGTGAAGCCCGGGTGGGCCTTGCCCGACTTGGCCTTGCGCAGCTCCGAAACGACGTTCGTGTCGAGCAGAAACGTCACGTCAGGTCTGCCGGCTTGCTCAGCTTGCGAAGACGCCGCGCGACGAACCTGACCTTCTCTGCACCCGGCGCGGCCAGCAGGTCGACGATGCTCGCCGCCGGCGCCACCAGTGTCTGGTAGTGCTCGATGCTCAGCAGCACATGGGCGGGGCGGCCACGGTCGGTGATGAACACCGGCCCGGCCTTGGCGGCCTTCTTGGCCCTGCCCGTGTCCTGATTGAACTCACGGCTGGAAAGCGTCGTCATCATCGCCATGTTTCACCTCGCGGCCCGAATTGTAGAAACGTGCCTACACCGAGGACTGTGGCACGCATCCCCCGTCTGCGCGGCCCGATCGTGACACCCTCGTCGCGCGCCTCGCCGCCGCGCCAGCGCGTGCGCGCGCAGATTGCCTCAGCCCCCGCACTCCCCCAAGCGCCGCTGCAAATAGCGCCGCTCCGCGTCGCCGCGCACCAGCGCGAGCGCGCCACGGTAGGCGTCGCGCGCATCGGCGTGCCGGCCCAGGCGCCGCAGCAGGTCGGCGCGCGCGGCGTGCAGCAGGTGGTAATCCGTCAACTCGTCGCGCTCGGCGAGTTGATCGATCCACGCCAGCCCCTGCTGCGCGCCTTCGGCCATCGCCAGCGCCACCGCGGCGTTGAGTTCGATCACCGGGCTCGGCTGTTCGCGCAGCAGGCCACCGTAGAGCGCGGCGATTTGCGGCCAGTCGGTGTCTTCGGCGCGCGCGGCGCGCGCGTGCAGCGCCACGATCGCCGCCTGCAACTGGTACGGGCCGCGCCGGCGCAGCGCCAACGCGCCGTCGAGCCGCGCCAGGCCTTCGTCGATGGCCGCGCGGTTCCACAAGGTTCGGTCCTGCTCTTCGAGTGGCACCAGCGCGCCGTCGGCGCCGATGCGCGTGGCGCGGCGCGCGTCGTGCAGCAGCATCAGCGCGAGCAGCGCCAGCACCTCGGGTTCGCGCGGCACCAGCTCAATGAGCAGCCGCGCCAGGCGAATCGCCTCGGCGCACAAATCGGGCCGCACCAGGCCGGGCGTATCGGTTGCCGCGTAGCCCTCGTTGAACACGAGGTAGGCGACGCCGAGCACGACCTGCAGGCGCTGCGGCAAGTCTTCGCGCGGTGGCACCTCAAAGGGGATGCGCGCGTCGCGGATTTTCTTCTTCACTCGCACCAGGCGCTGCGCGGTGGTCGCCTCGGGTTCGAGAAACGCGCGCGCGATCTCGCGCGTGCTCAAGCCGCACAGCGTGCGCAGCGCGAGCGCGGTCTGCGCCTGCGGCGAGATGGCAGGGTGGCAGCAGGTGAAGACCAGGCGCAGCCGGTCGTCCTCGACACCCGACACGTCGGCGGGGTGCGCAACCGCATCAAGCGTTTCCGGCGCCGCGACGTCGGGCGGCTCGTCGCTGTAGAGCAGCCCGCTGTTGCGGCGCCGGATCAGATCCAGCGCGCGGCGCTGCGCGACGGTCGTGAGCCAGGCCGCCGGCGCATCCGGCAGGCCCATCGCGGGCCAGACTTCCAGCGCCTTCGTGAACGCGTCTTGCAGCGCGTCTTCGGCCAGGTCGAAGTCGCTGAAGCGGCGGATCAGCCCGGCAAGCACGCGCGCGCCCTCGGCGCGGCAGATGTGGTCGATGACGGCCGTCAGCATGGCGCGCCCGTCACTTCAGCGTTGTCCGCTTCACTGTCGCGTTGAGCTTCAGCGTGCCACCACCAGCCGGAACAGCACCAGCAGCGATGCAAGCACGACCACCAGCACGGTCAGGCCGGCGCCGGCCTTGCGGGGCGTGGACGCGAGTTGCAGCGACTGGCTCAGGCCCCAGGCGCTGGACAGGCGCGCCAACACCAGCGCCGCGCCGAGCGCGTGCACGGCGGCCGCCGGCGCGGCCAGCGACTCCGCGAAAGCGATCAACAACAGCGCGATCGGCGCATGTTCCGTCAGGTTGCCGTGGGCGCGGATCGCCTGGGCGAGCGCGGGCTGGCCGCCGTCGCCCGTGTCGACGTTGAAGCGGCCCCGGTTCACGATCACGCGCACCGTGAGCAGTGCCGCGAGCAGGCCGATGAGCGCGGCATACGCCGCGGTGATGAAGGGCATGTTGAGCGTCATGGCAGTCTCTTCCTTGATTCGTTGCAATGGGTTGGCAGCCTGCGCCGGCGCCTTCTATGTTCGCCCCCGGTCGCTTCGCGCCCGCCCCCCGCGGGGGCGAGCAACCGTCTTGGGGCGGCCCGGCGACGGTTGCTCACGCGGCGGCCGGTGTGGCGCCGAGCGGCCGCACTTCGATCGAGCCGCCCTGCGCGGCCGGGCAGCGCGCCGCCCACTTCACGGCTTCGTCCAGGTTCGGCACGTCGACGATGTAATAGCCGCCGAGCTGTTCCTTGGTCTCGGCGAACGGGCCGTCGGTGGTGAGCAGCTTGCCGTTCCTCACGCGCACCGTGGTCGCGCTGTGCGTCGGCTTGAGCTCGCCGCCGGCGCGCATCACGCCGGCCGCGCGCAGGTCTTGCGTGTACTGGGTGAAGGCGGCGTACATCTGCTTTTGCGCGGCAGCGTCGCCGGCCATCAGCGCGAAGTTCTTTTCGTCGCCGTAGATCAGGATCATGTATTGCATGGCTTGTCCCGTTGGGTTTTGAAGACGCCCCGAAGTCCGGTGGCACCGCGATGACGCAGCCGGGTCCTGAAATCGACATCGCGGCAAAGATTTATTTGCGAGACCAGTTTCTCACTGCCGGAGCCAAGGCGCTGAAACGCGACGAGGCGCGCGCGCCGCCGGCCCGAACTGCCAGTGGAGCTTTCCAATCCGCCTGGCCACGCTCATACTTCGCCGTCCGCGGCAGCCGCCGCGGCGCGACAAACGCCCCGGCAACAGCGAATCGCGAACACCTCCGTGATCAAAGCACCACCCCAACGAGTCGACGTGCTGGTCGTCGGGGCCGGGTTTGCCGGCCTGTACATGCTGTTGAAGGTCCGCCAGATCGGTCTCACGGCGCTGGCACTCGAAGCCACCGACAGCGTGGGAGGAACCTGGTACCACAACCGCTACCCGGGCGCGCGCGTCGATATCGAGAGCATGGAGTACTCGTTCGGGTTTGACGAAGCGCTCCAGCAAGAATGGCACTGGACCGAGCGCTACGCATCGCAACCGGAGCTGTTGCGCTACGCGAATCATGTCGCCGATCGATTCGGGTTGCGCGACGGCATTCAATTCAACACGCGGGTCACTCGGGTCGTGTTCGATGACGCGGGGAGGTGCTGGCGCGTCGCCGCTGACGACGGCCGCGAGTGGGTGGCGCGCTTCGTCGTGATGGCCGCTGGGCCGCTGTCATCGCCCAACACGCCCGCCTTCAAGGGGCTCGAGAGCTTTGCCGGGCCCATTCATCACACCGCGATGTGGCCGCACGAGCCGGTGGACTTCAGCGGGCTGCGCGTCGGCTTGGTCGGCACGGGATCGTCGGGCGTCCAGGCGATTCCGTTGATCGCGCGGCAGGCCCGCGAACTCACCGTGTTTCAGCGCACGGCGGCCTACGCCGTCCCTGCCCACAATGGCCCGCTCGATCCGGCCTTCGAGGCACGCATCAAGGCGGACTACGCGGGCTTTCGTGCGCGCAACCGGCAGATGCGCGCCGCGTTCGGTTCGCTGCATCCGCTGGGCAGCGCGTCGGCACTGGAGGTCGGGCCGGAAGAACGCGACGCCGCTTTCGAAGAGCGCTGGCAGGCTGGCGGCTTCGGGCTGCTCGCCGCCTTCAGCGACATCCTGACCGACGAGCGCGCGAATGCGTTTGCCGCCGAGTTCATCCGCCGCAAGATTCGCGGGGTCGTGCGTGACCCCGGCACCGCTGCGATGCTGTGTCCGCGCCAGACCCTCGGCTGCAAACGGCTGTGCGTCGACACGGGTTACTACGAGACATTCAATCGCGGCAATGTCCGGCTTGTCGACGTGGGCAGCCACCCGATCGACGAGGTCACGCCCAAGGGGCTGAGAACGAACGGGCGTGAATACGAGTTCGACGCACTGGTGCTGGCGACCGGCTTCGACGCGATGACCGGCACCCTCATGCGCCTGGACCTGCGCGGACGCGGCGGCGTGCGCATCCAGGACAAATGGCAGGCGGGGCCGCTGAACTACCTGGGCTTGACGGTGTCCGGCTTCCCCAACCTGTTCAACATCGTGGGCCCCGGCTGCCCCGCGCCGTTCAGCAATGTGATGGTGTCGATCGAACACCATGTGGAGTGGGTCGCCGAATGCATCGAAAACCTGAACCACAAGGGCCTCGCGACGATCGAGGCCACACCGCAGGCCGAAGCCGCCTGGGTGGCCCATGTCAACGCGGCGGCGAAGCTGACGCTCTTCCTGACCTGCAACTCGTGGTACCTGGGCGCCAACATTCCAGGCAAGCCGCGGGTCTTCATGCCGCTGTTCGGGTTCCCGCCCTATGTGCGCAAGTGCACCGAGGTCGTCCGCAACGGCTACGAGGGGTTTGCGCTGGCATGAGCCGGCGTTGGCGCTTCCGAACTCTTGGCTTCGAGCGCTGATAACTACAAGGCCTCGGCGTAGGCCCGCAGCTGGTCCGACCGGCTCGGATGCTTCAGCTTGCGAAGCGCCGCCGCTTCGATGCTCCGGATGCGCTCGCGCGACGCGTCGAACTGCTTGCTGACTTCGTCGAGCGTGTGGTCGCTGCTCATGTCGATGCCGAAGCGCATGCGCAGCACCTTCGCTTCGCTGGGTGTCAGGTCGTCGAGCAGTCGATTGACGGCTTCTCGCAAGTCGGACTGCATCGCCGCATCCATCGGCGCCACGCTGTTCGTGTCTTCGATCAGATCGCCGAGCTGCGTGTCGCCCTCGTCGCCGACCGGCAGTTCCAGCGAGATCGGCTCCTTCGCGATCTTCATGATCTGGCGCACCTTCAGCTCAGGCATCTGCAGCTTCTCGGCGATCGTGGCGGCGTCGGGCTCGCGCCCGAACTGCTGCAGGTGCGCCCGGCTCACGCGGTTCACCTTGCCGATCGAATCCATCATGTGCACCGGCACGCGGATCGTGCGCGCCTGGTCAGCGATGGCGCGCGTGATCGCCTGGCGGATCCACCAGGTGGCGTAGGTGGAAAACTTGAAGCCGCGGCGGTACTCGAACTTCTCCACCGCTTTCATCAGGCCGACGTTGCCCTCCTGGATCAGGTCGAGGAACTGCATGCCGCGGTTGGCGTACTTCTTCGCGATCGAAATCACCAGGCGCAGGTTCGCCTCGATCAGCTCCTTCTTCGCGTCGCGCGACGCACGCTCGCCTTCGTTCATGCGCTGGCCGATCGCCTTCAGCTCGCCCAGCGGAACCACGGCCCTGGCCTGAAGTTCGACGAGCCTGGCCTGCAGCTCGCGAATCGTGGCCGCGTTGCGGGCCAGCGCGGCGCTGTAGGGCCGGGCCGTCTTCACTTCGGCGTCCACCCACGCCAGGTTCAGCGGATTGGGCGCAAAGCTCCCGACGAACAGCGGCTGCGGCATGCCACAGCGCTCGACCACGACTTTGCGGATCTCGCGCTCGGTGCGCCGCACCTCATCGACCTGGGAGCGCAGCATCGTGCACAGCCGGTCGATCGTCTTCACGGTGAATCGGATCGTCATCAGCTCGTCGCTCAGCGCCCGCTGCGCCCTGCGGTACGAGGCGCTGCCGTGACCACCCTTCTTGAACGCCGCGCACAGCTTGTCGAAGCCGACGCGCAGCGATTCGAACCTGGCCAGAGCGGCGGTCTTCATCTCGTCCAGGCGCTTCGTCATGGCTTGGCCACCGCCATCGTCGCCATCGCCGTCATCGCTCTCCTCGAAGGAGTCGACGTCTTCTTCGGCAACGTAGTCGTCGGCTTCGCCGGACACGACAAATCCGTCGATCAGCGCGGCGATGCTCAGCGCGCCGGATTCGACTTTCCCGGCATGCGCGAGGACTTCCGCCACGATCGGCGGCGACGCCGAGATGGCGAGCATCATCGCTTGCAAGCCGGCTTCGATGCGCTTCGCGATTTCGACCTCGCCTTCGCGGGTCAACAGCTCGAACGAACCCATTTCGCGCATGTACATGCGCACCGGGTCGGTGGTGCGGCCGAACTCGGTGTCCACCGTGGACAGGGCCGCCTGCGCGGCCTCTTCAGCGTCTTCCTCGCTCGCCGCGGCGCCCGCGCCTCCGGCCAGCAGAAACGTGGCCGCATCGGGCACCCGCTCGTAGACCGAGATGCCCATCTCGCTCAGCATCTTCGTGATCGCTTCCAGCACCTCGGCGTCGACCAACCTCTCGGGCAGGTGGTCGCTGATCTCCTGCTCGGTCAGGAAACCGCGGCTCTTGCCCAGCTTCACGAGGCTGGCCAATTCGATGCGGCGTTTCTCGGCTTCTGCCTCGGTGAGCGTGGTCATGTCCAGGCCGAACTCGCGGATCAGCGCGCGTTCCTTGGACTTGGGAACCTTGATGCGCAGCGGCTTGGCCTTCGGTGCCGATTCGGCGGCGATGGGCGCAGGGGCGGCGGGGAGAGTCGTTCTGGCGTTCATTCGGGTCCTGGTGGGCGAGGTTGGGCAATCCTGGGCTGGTCCGGACGCGCCAACCCTCGATTGGACCTCAAATGAGGCCTGCCTGCCGGATTAAAAGTGAATTGCCCCCACGCGGCCCTGAAGTGGGGACCAGCCACCGGGGCTGCCAACGGCGCCCTCAGCCCGACCGCGCGTCACCCCGCCCTCGCTCGGCGAGCCGGCGCCTAGGAGCCTGCGCCGCCACGTTGGCGGCCGAGATGCCGAAATGCTCGTACAGCGCATCGGCCGGGCCGGAAGCGCCAAAGCCGGCCATGCCGACAAAGGCGCCGTCGTTGCCGAGCCAGCGGTCCCAGCCCAGGCGCACCACAGCCTCGACGGCCACGCGCACCGTGCCTGGGCCCAGCACCTCGGTGCGCGTCGCTGCGTCCTGGCGCTCGAACGGTTCACAGCATGGCATCGAGACCACGGCGGTCGGAATGCCTTCGCTTTGCAGCGCGGCGCGTGTGGCGAGTGCGATCGTCACTTCCGAGCCGGTGGCGAGCAGCGTGATGCGCCGCGGCCCGCCCCGCTCTCGCGCGAGCACGTACGCACCGCGGCGCGACAGGTTTTCGGCGGCATGCTCCAGCCGCGCGCGCGGCAGCGCCTGGCGCGCGAACACCAGCGACACCGGGCCGTCGCGCCGCTCCAGGGCGAGCTCCCAGCACTTTGCCGCCTCGGTGGCGTCGGCCGGGCGCATCACCCAGATGTTCGGTATCACGCGCAGCGACGCGAGAACTTCCACCGGCTGGTGGGTCGGCCCGTTCTTGCCGATGCCGATCGACAACTCGGTGCTGCCGTTGTCGGAGATGCGGTTGTCGTCCCACAGCAGCGTCAGCTTTGCCAGCCGCAGGTGCCCGGCGAGCGCAATCATCTCCTGGCCGATGCCTTCTTGCAGGCAGCCGTCGCCCACGAACGCATAGGTGCGGTGGTTCACGAGCGCGTCGAGCGCAAGTGCCACTCGTGCGGTTCGATGCGAATGAAATGGTTCTTCTCGCTCGCGTGCCTCGAGGAAGGGCACGCCGCGGCCCATGCGTGTGTCGCAGATGATCATGCGCGGGCACTCGCCCCAGTGCGAGCGCGCCTGGTCGAACGCCGCGGCCACTGCCGCGATATCGTTGCTGTCGACGCGCCGCGTGTGCCAGCCAAAGGCTTCCATCTTCGCCACCAGCGGCTCGAAGCCCATCACCTGGCTCGACGCCCCATCGGCCTGCACGTTGTTGACGTCGACGATGGCGATCAGGTTCGACAGCTTCCAGTGCGCGGCCGACATCAGCGCCTCCCAGGCCGCGCCTTCGTCGATCTCGCCGTCGGAGAACAGCGTGTAGACGCACGCATCGGAGTGACCTTGCCCCTGTTGTGCGCACTCCATAGCCGCTCGATTGCGCGGCACTGTCTTGCTGGGCCGCGTGCCAGTTCTTCTCAAACCGCATCGGGCTGACGTAGTCCAACGTGGAGTGAAGTCTGCGATGGTTGTAGAACGTCAACCAGTCGATGATCTCGTCCATTGCATCGCGCTGCGTGGCGAAGGTTTTGCCGTACAGCCGACCCACCTTGAGGCGGCCCCACAGGCTTTCCGTCGGCGCATTGTCCCAGCAGTTGCCTTTGCGGCTCATCGACGACTTCATGCCGTAGCCCTTGAGCGCGTCCTGGAACTCGCGGCCGCAGTACTGGCTGCCCCGGTCAGAGTGGAAGATCAATCCGGGCCCAGGCTGGCGCATGAACCAAGCCATGCGCAAGGCGTCCGTGACCAGGCTGGCCTGCATGTGCGGCTGCATGCTCCAGCCCACCCCACCTGGCGGCTGAACAGGTCGGTCACGGCGGCCAGGTACAGCCAGCCTTCGCCGGTGGCGATGTAGGTGATGTCGCTGGTCCAGACCCCGGTCGGGCTCGTTCACCGTGAACTCACGGTTGAGCAGGTTGGGCGCAATGGGTAGCGCGTGTTTGCTGTCGGTCGTGACGACAAACTTTCTCTTGCCCCGAGCCTTGATGCCGTGCGTCTGCATGGCCTGCTGCACCCGCTGCTTGCCTACACGAATGCCTCGGCCCAGCAGTTCCTTCCACATGCGTGGCCAGCCGTACTCACCCTTGACCTCGGCGTGAATCGCACGGATGTTGGCCAGCAGATTTTCATTGCTCACTCGCCCACCGGGTTTGCTGGGCGCAGCCTGTGCCCGGCGGCGCTGATGCTCGAAGTAGCCACTCGTGCTGACCTCCAGAACCTCGCAGCTCAGCGTGACCGGTCAGGCTGCTTTGTGCCTCGCAATCCAGGCGTACTTCACAGTGAATCCTTTGCAAAGTACGCCGTTGCTCTTTTTTGAGATGTCACGATCCATCTTGACCCGTGCCAACTCGGCCCGCAGCCGCACCAACTCCATCTGCTCAGCACTCACAGGCTTGTCGCCTGCGCCTCGCAGTTCGCCCTTTTCGCTCAGCCTCACCCAGTTCCCCAGCGTCTGCTTCGGCATGCCGAGCACCTTCGCTTCCACCCCCACATCTTGCCCGCCTTTGACAAGCCGCACTGCCTCCAGCTTGAACTCCAGCGTGTACCGCGCGCGGTGCGCCGTGTCGTCTTTCTTGCCCATCGTCATCTCTCCGTTTACTGAATTTGGACATCAGCTACGGAGTGCGTTTTCCGGGGACAAGGTCAGTACGTTTTTCGGGGGCAAGGTCACTTAACTGGTGGAGGCGCGGGCCGGAGTCGAACCGACCTACACGGATTTGCAATCCGGTGCATAACCGCTTTGCTACCGCGCCCCTGATCGTCATAATGGTACGCGTCTTGCCCCGCGCACTCCGACAAAAAAGGGAAGCAGCTGCTTCCCTTTTCACATACCTGGAGCGGGAGAAGAGTCTCGAACTCTCGACCTCAACCTTGGCAAGGTTGCGCTCTACCAACTGAGCTACTCCCGCATCGCTGCCGTCGCTTTCAAATCCTGCGACGACGGGCGCATTATAAATACAAAACTCCTGCCCGAACCCGCGCAGCAGGCTGCGCAACCTCAATGCGGCCGCAGATCCTGCGCTACCGCCGTCGCTTCGGCAGTCTTCGCGACCACCGCCTCCTTCACCGGCTCGTCCTCTGGAAGCGGTTGGGGCTTCGATTCCAGCGCCAGCTCGAGCACTTGGTCGATCCACCTCACCGGGACGATTTCGAGGCGGTTCTTGACGTTCTCAGGAATGTCTTGAAGGTCCTTGACGTTTTCCTCCGGAATCAGAACCGTCGTGATCCCGCCGCGGTGGGCCGCGAGCAGCTTTTCCTTCAAGCCGCCGATGCCGGTGACTTCGCCTCGCAGCGTGATCTCGCCGGTCATCGCCACGTTCGCGCGCACGGCGAGCCCGGTGAGCGCCGAGACAAAGGCCGTGGTCATTGCGATGCCTGCGCTCGGCCCGTCCTTGGGTGTCGCGCCATCGGGAACGTGGATGTGCACGTCGCGCTTTTCGAACATCTCGTCCTTGATTCCCAGTCGGCGCGCACGGCTGCGCACCACCGAGCGGGCGGCCTCGACTGACTCTTTCATGACGTCGCCCAACTGGCCGGTGCGGATGATGTTGCCCTTGCCTGGCATCACCGCGGCTTCGATCGTGAGCAAGTCGCCGCCGACTTCCGTCCAAGCCAGACCCGAGACCTGGCCGACCTGATTCTTCTTCTCCGCCTGGCCGAAATCGAAGCGCCGCACGCCAAGGAAGTCGTTCAAGTTGTCCTCGACCACGACGACCTTGCCTGTGACCTGCTTCAACTGGATCGACTTCACGACCTTGCGGCAGATCTTTGAAATCTCGCGTTCCAGCGAACGCACACCGGCTTCACGCGTGTAGTAGCGGATGATTCCGCGAATCGCCGATTCGGTGACCTCCATCTCGTCGGGCTTGAGGCCATTGTTCTTCCACTGCTTGGGCAGCAGGTAGCGCAGGCCGATGTTCGTCTTTTCGTCTTCGGTGTAGCCCGACAGCCGAATCACTTCCATCCGGTCGAGCAAGGCCGGCGGAATGTTCATCGAGTTCGACGTGGCAATAAACATGGTGTCGCTCAGGTCGAAATCGACCTCGACGTAATGGTCGCTGAAGGTGTGGTTTTGCTCAGGGTCAAGCACCTCCAGCAAAGCGCTCGAAGGGTCGCCACGGAAGTCCGTGCCGAGCTTGTCTATCTCGTCCAGCAAAAACAGTGGATTGCGCGTGCCGACCTTAGTCAGGCTCTGCAACACCTTGCCGGGCATGGAACCAATGTAGGTGCGGCGGTGGCCACGAATCTCGGCTTCGTCGCGCACGCCGCCGAGCGCCATGCGCACGAACTTGCGCCCGGTGGCGCGTGCCACGCTTTGGCCTAGCGAGGTTTTTCCCACGCCCGGAGGCCCAACCAAACATAAGATGGGCGACTTGACCTTTTCCACCCGCTGCTGAACCGCAAGATATTCGAGGATGCGGTCTTTGACTTTGTCCAAGCCGTAGTGGTCCTCGTTAAGCACCGCTTCGGCGTTGGTGAGGTCG
>JANOLA010000470.1:0-6532 GCA_031419535.1 Burkholderiales bacterium
GGCGTTTCCGCGCCGGCCAGCGCGCGGACCTGCTGCACGACCGCGGTGCCGAGTTCAGCGTCGCCGAGGTGGTAGTCGCAGACGATTAGGCGCGGCGGCGGCGTGCCGGCCAGCCGCTGCAAGGCGGCCGCGCCCGACGCCACGGACCGCACCTCGCACCCCCACTGGATGAGCAGGCCTTCGATCGCTTCACGGGCTACGCAATCGACGTCGATCAGCAGCACCGAAAGCCCTTCGAAACGTGCAGCTGCCAGCGCCTGCGGCAGCGGCATTTCGCGGTCGGACGCAGCCGGCGCGAGCGGCACGTCGATCGCGAACACCGATCCGCGCCCCGGCACCGAGTTCACGTGCAGCGCCAGTCCGAGCAGGCCGGCCAGGCGCTCGACGATGGCCAATCCGAGCCCCAGGCCCTTGCCGTGTCGCCAGCCCAGCGGCTGGATCGTGGCGTGGGCGGAGATGATTCGCGGGCCGCCATCGACGCTGGCAATCGTCGCGGGCTGACCCGCCGCGGATGCATCGGGCTGCTCAAGCGCCGCGCGCACCTGTGGCAGGTGCGCCAGATTGCTCAGGCGCAGCGCCAGGCCCGAGTCCGAATGCACGATCAGGCCGCCGCGTGAATCGACGACATAGGCCGTGCCGCGCTGGCCGATCCTGATGCCCGCGACCACGTCGGAGGCGAACTTGAGATTGATGCCGGCAATCACCAGGCCATCGTCAGGCCGGTTCCCCGAGACCGCCATGCTCAGATGGGGTTCCGACTGTTGGCGAAAACCGATTCCGCCATAGCCGACGGCCTGGCCCGCTCGCAATGAGATCACCGCGGGTTCGGCCGAGCGATCGATGTGGCTGCCCAGCACGTCAGTGTCGATCCGTGACACCCGCACGCGTTCATGGCCAGCGCTGTCCAGTGACGCAGCCTCGCTGATCGAAGGCGCGATGCGCAGCAGTCTGATCAGCTCGAAGTGGCGCGCCTGCACATCGAGCGCGCGCGTCGAGACCAACGCACCTTTCAATTGCAGCTCCACGGCGCGAAGGAACTGCTCGATGCGCGTGGCCGCGGATCTGGCCTTTTCGCGCTGCAGCTCCTCGACCAGGGCACGCGCGTCGCGGTAGGCGAACCAGGCGCCGATGCCGCCGCTGATGAGCACGCCGAAGCTGAGCAGCAGCAGCAGGTACAGCGTGTAGCGGCGAAACAGGCTGCCTTTGTGCCGCGGGCCGCTGCGCGTGGCCGTCATTCGATCACGCGGTCAGCTCGCAGGATCACGGATTGCGGCACAGCCAGCCCCAAGGCCTTGGCGGCCTTGAGATTGATCACGAGTTCGAAGTGCAGCGGAATCTCGACCGCCAACTCGGTCGGCTTCGCGCCTTTCAAAATACGGTCGACGAAAGTGGCCAGGCGCCGGTACGACTCGCGCATGTTCGCGCCGTAGGTCATCAGGTTGCCCTCCTCGGCGAAGCGCGACCAACCGGAAACCGCTGGAATGCGGTTCCTGATCGACCAGGCCGCGATGCGCGCGCTGTTGCTGATGATGCTTTGAACCGGGAACATCAGCGCCGCCTCGTTGCGCGAGTTGCGTGCCGCCTCCAGCGCCTGATCGAGCTGCGCGGCGCCTACGAACTCGAAATACTCGATCTCCACGCCTACTGCCTTCGCGGCGGCTTCGGACGCGCGCCTTTCGGCCTGATCGCCGGGATGCTGAGGATTGGCCAGGACGGCAATGCGTTTCAGGCTCGGCATCACTGCCTTCAGCAACTCGATTCTCTTGCCGACGAGTTCCAGCTGCAGAAACGAGATCCCGGTGAAATTGCCGCCGGGCCGGGCATAGCTCTCGACCAACCCGGCCTGCACCGGATCGCCGCTGTAGGCGAACACCACCGGGATGGGTTGGCTCGCGCGGCGCAGTGAGACCGCGGGCGGCCCGACGGTCACGATGACATGCGGCGCTTGCGCCACCAGCGCGGCGACAATGGCCTCGACACGCGCGGGGGAGTGCTCGGCCCAGCGCGCGTCGATGATCAGGTTGCCACCTTCAACGTAGCCCAGGTCGCGCAGCCCGCCACGCAAGGTATCGAGCAGCGGCAGGTCTTCGGCCATGGTGCCAGGTGCGATCCAGCCGATGCGAAACGGCGGCGCCGGCTGGGCGAGCACGGGGCAGGCGGCAACGATCGCGCCGGTCACGGCGCAGGTCAGAAGATCTCGGCGGTGGGTCACTGGATCCCCTTCGGCGCATCGAGCGATCGACAAGTCTCGAGGGCGCACAGTGCGAATCAACCCGACTGACCGCCACCTCCCGTCGATACTGGAAGCGCTGCGATCTTGGCCGGCTCGACCCTGCGCGAGAGCGCGCGTTCTCGGAACGGGCGTTGCGCCGGTCCTCGACCCGCCGCAGCCGTACCGCGATCCGCCTCGTTCGTCGGCTTGCGCTTCAACGGCGCCATCGCGCCGCCTACATTGCCTGCGGGCTGTCGCGTCGAGAGCCCCGCGCAAACCACTCGTTCAACAGGGGAAAGCATGAAACCAGCCACACGCCTCTTCGCGCTCGCATCCTTGGTCCTCGCATCGACCGGCAGCGCCATGGCCGATGTCATCACCGACTGGAACGCGAAGGCGATCGCCGCCGGCGCCACGGCACGCCTCACGCCCGACCAGCATTCGAGAGTCATGGCGATCGTCCACGTGGCCATGTTCGAGGCGGTCAACTCGATCGACCCCCGGTACACGCCGTACCGAGCGCGCCTGCGCGCCGAACCCGGCAGCTCGCCCGACGCTGCTGCTGCGGCGGCGGCCCACGCCGCGCTGGTGCGTCTGCTTCCGGAGCAGACGAAAGAATTCGACCAGGCGTTGCAGGCCGCGCTCGCGGGGGTTCCCGACGGGCCGGCCAAGACCCATGGGGTTCGTCTCGGAGAGCAGGCCGCCGCTGCAATGCTCGCCGATCGCAGCAAGGACGGCGCGGATGCCCCCATCACGTATCGGCCGTTCACCGCCGCGGGCAAGTATGTTCCCACCGCGCTGCCGGCGTCTTCCACCTGGGGCGGGGTACAGCCCTTCGCGATGCAGACCGGCGATGCGGTGCGCCCACCCGCGCCTTATTCGCTCAGCAGTGCACAGTGGGCGAAAGACTACAACGAAGTCAAGACGCTGGGGGCCAAGGCCGGTTCGACGCGCAGCGCCGAGCAAACCGACATCGCCCGCTTCTGGTCGCTGACCGGGGCGGCCACCTACAACCCGGTGGCACGCCAGCTGTCGGCGGCGAAGGGACTGGACATGATGGCCAACGCGCGCCTGTTCGCGTTGTTCTCGCTCGCGACGGCCGACGCGGCGGTGGCGGTCTTCGACGCCAAGTATGCGTACGGCTTCTGGCGCCCGATCACGGCGATTCGCAATGCAGACATGGACGGCAACAACGCGACAGAGCGGGATGCAACCTGGGAGCCTTTCATTCCCACCCCGATGCACCCCGAGTACCCCTGCGCACACTGCATCTTTCAAGCCTCCGCGGCGGGTGTCCTGCAAGCGCTCTTCGGAGATTCGGTGCCGAGGTTCACGTTGACCAGCACGAACGCACCCGGAGTGACCCGCGGTTTCGACCGGCTGTCCGACTACGTGGCCGAGGTCGTCAACGCACGCATTTACGACGGCGTGCATTACCGTGCCTCCGGCGAAGTGGGTGCCGCAATGGGCCGCAAGATCGCCGACTACACCGTGAAGAACTACTTCAAGCCGCTCCATTGATCGCGCAGCGCGCGGGAAGACAGCCACGCCACTTGCCGGCGGTTCCCGCGCGAGTTGCGCAACGCCGCGTCGCGCCGTGTGCGCCAGCGCAAGACCCGAACTGTGTCTAGGTTGCGCGCGGACCCAACAGCGTGGTGCACAAGGTTTAACTCGAACTTCGGCTCGTTCATCGTGACTCCTCGAGGCGGAACAGACGGGCTGGGTAGTCTGCTTTGCCCTGACCTTGCCGCGGCTGCGCGCCGAATCAGCGCGCAACGACGTTCGCCGCCTCTTCCTGCTGCACCGCGAAGATCGAGGTGTAGCCCTTCGACCAGTCGGGCGGGATCAGGCAGGGCCGCGGGTCGTGGTGCGCGAACCGCGCGCGCCTGCCGCGCAGCAACGTCTGATCGTGTTTGGGCTTGATAGGATTCACCGTGTAGGGGAAGGCGTCGGCCGAGGTCATCGTGTTCAACAACAATGGCCGGCCGAGGTCGGAGTCGTTGCGCGCCGAGTAGTGCAGCGTGCGGCAGTTGTGAATCGTCAGCGAGCCCGCAGGGCCGGGCAGGAAAACGGCCTGCGCGAGGTCGAGCTTGGCGCAATCGGCGTCCGACAGGCAGCCCGTCCAGTGGCCTGCTGCGTCGTACTGCGACAGCATCGGCTCGATCAGGTGGCTGCGCGGCAGCACGCCCAGTGGCCCTTGCGCCATGGCGCAGTCGTGCAGGTAGGTGCCCACCGTGAGCGGCGAATAGTTGGTGTGCGGCCAGAAGCTGATGTCGTAGTGCCACTTCACTTCTTCACCGCCGTTCGCCCACTTGAAGTTGAGCTTGGAGTGGTGGAACTTGACGTCGGGGCCGACCAGATCGGCAACGATGTCGGGCATCGGCGAGTTCTGGCAGTAGTCCCAGAACGCCGGGTGGTGCTCGACCGGGTTCGAGACGCGGCGCAAGCGCGGCGCCGCTGCGCTGTGGCGCGGCTCGAGGTCGAAGATCGCATCCGCCTTCGTCACCGCGCGGCTGCGCTCGACCATCTCGTCGGTTGCCGCGCGCAGCTTGTTCAGCCAGGTGTCGTCGATGGCGCGTTCCAGGCACAGGTAGCCTTCGTTGAAGTAGAACTCGCGTTGCTGCTGCGTCAGCAGCTTCGGCGCGATGGCGAGCACTTGTTCGGGTGTCATGGTCGGGCTCCTGCACTCTCGTGAAACAACAAGTCGTCGCGCCGCGTCACGTCGCCGCGCATGAAGCTGAGCTGGCTGGAAATGAACCGCGGGTGATTCAGCCCCACGTCGATCAGCCAGGCGAGCGGCACGCCGTGCTCGAGCAGGCGGAGCTGAAAGAGCTCGAGCAGCTCGGCGCGCTCGCGCACCGCGGCGGGGGTGACGTGCGCGTCGAGCGCAAACGCGGCCAAGGCACCCGCCGCCTCGCCAATGTTCCACTCGATCGGGTGCAGGCGGTAGCAGCCGTTCGTGATATGCGTGGTGCCGAGGTTCTTGGCGCCGGCAATCAGGTTCGTGATGCGCACCGGCAGCAGCGCGCCGAGCGGAATCTGGAACGGCTTGGTGCGGCAACTCGCGCCCACGTCGTCCGGACCGCTGCGGTGGATGTCGATCGGGTACCAGCCCACACCCACCGAATCGGCAAAGTGCGCGGCGCGCGGCCCGCTTTGGTATTTGGCCGAAACGTCTTGCTCGACGATCGTCTTCTTCGCTTTGAGGCGGCGCGGCTCGCGGATGTAGGGGAATTTGCTCAGGCCATCGGCGCTGCCCATCACGTCGGGCCGCAAGCGGATCTCAGGCGCACCCAGGCGCGCTGCGCTGGTTGGCGCTTCGGTCTGCAGCCAATGCAAGAAGCCCAGGCTGACGCGTTTCGCGTCTTGCAACGCTTGCGCGGCTTGAACCGCCGAGCCCTCCAGGATGCTGCGGTCGCGGTAGTCGTTGCCCGGCCAGTTGAACAGCGTGACGTCGTGGCTGACGCTGGCACTGAGCGAGGCATGGTCGAGCAGCCTGCGGTAGGTCCACAGCCCGCCTTTGGTGCCGGGCATCGTGTCGTACAGCTTGTAGGCCAGCCAGCCGCTCGTCTCGCCATAGATTTCGCCGCCATGCACTTCGATGCGCAGGCCAAAGGGCTGCGACGCGCGGTAGTGCGCGTACTTCTCGGGCCGGGGGATGACATGGTTTTCGCCGTCGCTGCGGCGTTCGCACGCGAAGGTGTAGGTGAAGCTCTGCACGCAGTGCGGCTTGGCCGCCACGGGCTGCGCCTGCGGCTCTCCGGTTTGCGCAATGGTCTCGGCGCCGATCACATGTTCGGCGCCGCTGAGCGGCAGCAGGTCGCCGAGTTCGGTGGCGTCGATGACCAGTTCGGGGTGAAAGCGGATCGGCCGAGGATCTTCCAGGCCCATCGCGACGACGCTGACGATCCGGTCGCCCTCGACATTTGCGGCAACGGCCTTGGTGCGGCGGTGGATGATCAGTTGGCCCGATTCGACAAACGGGCGCAACATCTGCTCGATTGCGTCGATTGCGGCGCGCGGTTCGAACGCCAGGCGTGTCACCCAGCAGGCACCGGGGTTGAAGTCGCTGCGCTGGCCGGCGCCTCCTGCACGCTGGCGGTAGCGATCGCGCAGCAAGCTGCGCAGCCGGTAGTAGCTCGCCGTGCCGCCGAAGGCCTCGATGTGCTCGTGCTCGTCCAGTGCGCTCACACCTTGCGCAGTCATCTGGCCGCCCAGCCAGTCGGTCTCTTCGAGCAAGACGACGTGGCGCCCGGCGAGCGCTGCGGCGAGCGCCGCGGCAACGCCGCCGGTTCCGCCGCCGACGATCAAGATTTCGCA
>JANOLA010000471.1:0-11623 GCA_031419535.1 Burkholderiales bacterium
CTGATTCAGCGCCTCAAAATGATCGCGCCGGATGTAGATCTCGCCGCGCACTTCGAGCAGCGATGCCTGCACGCTGCGCAGGCGCAGCGGGATTTGGCCGATGGTGCGGATGTTCTGCGTGACGTCTTCGCCGGTCTCGCCGTCGCCGCGCGTCGCCGCCTGCACCAGCGCGCCCGCCTCAAACCGAAGGTTGATCGCCAGACCGTCGAACTTGAGCTCGGCGGCGTACTCGACCGGTGGGTCGGTTTCCGTCAGTTCGAGTTCGCGCCGCACTCGCGCGTCGAAGGCGAGTGCGCCGCTCGACTCGGTGTCGGTCTCGGTGCGGATGGAGAGCATGGCCACCGCGTGGCGCACCGGCGTGAAACCCGGCAGCACCTTGCCCAGCACGCGCTGCGTCGGCGAATCGGCGCTGCGCAGCTCCGGGTGCGCGGCTTCGATCGCTTGCAGCTCCTGAAACAGACGGTCGTACTCGGCGTCGGGAATGATCGGGCTGTCGAGCACGTAGTAGCGGTGCGCATGCTCGTGCAGCTGCTGGCGCAGTTCGAGCGCGCGGCTTGCGCTCGCGGCTCTGGAGTCGGATTGCGCCGGCACGGTGATGTTGGCGTTGGCGTTCGCGCTGTCGGGTTCGCTGAAAGCGGCGTGAGTCGCAGCGAGCCAAGCGTCAACTGAACAGCCGCCGCGCCACCAGCGAACCCGCTGCCAGATCGCGCTCGCGCAGGCTGGCGTAGATGTGTTCGAGCTCGCCGCCGATCGCCGCGAAGCCGGCCTCGCTGATCGGCAGCCCCTGATCGTCGACGATGGCCGCGTCCATGCCCAGCGACAAGGCCTGCGCGCTCGCCTGCCACGCGATGAAGGGCGTGAAACGCGGGTCGGTTTGTGGCACGTCGAAGCTCAGCGTCACGTCGCGCACGACGCTGTGCTGGGCATCGTCGGCGAGTGCCGCCAGGGCCGCGTTCGGATCGAAGCTGAGCTGAACCACCGGTGGCGCACCGTCTTCGCCGGCCGGCAACACCAGGCGCCCCGCCACCGCACCGGGAACGAAGCCATGGCGCGACGCATGCTGAACCACATACCCCACCGACCAGGCGGCGTTGCGGGCGCGCAGGTGCACGGCGAGCTGCGCGTCATGCTGGCCGGCAAACGCGTCGAGCTCTCGCGCTCGCGCCACCACGTCGAGCATGTCGGGAAACTCGACCATCGCGCTCAGCGCGTCGGCGAAATGTTGCAGGATTTGCACGAACTCGGAGTATTCGATCTCGTTGATCGCGCCCCCACGATTGGCGAGTTGCACCCCGGCTTGCAACTCGCGATAGGGCTCATCGCCCGCGATCGGCTCCCACTCGCCGCTGGCCGCGTTCAAGCCCTCGATCAAGAACGGTTTGCTGCCCGCGCGCAGCGAACCCGGCAGTAGCGCGAGCAGCTGCGCGCCGCCGAGCGGTGCGTCCATAGACAGTGTCGCGATCGCGTCGATCAGCGGATCGATGCGTGCGGCATGGCGCTTCGCGCGCAAACCATCGACGCCGAGCGCGGCGGGCGACAGGTCGCCCCGAGCAGCTAACGCGGCGAGTTTCGGCTCACTGAAACCCGCCTCATTGAAGCCCGGCTCGTTCAGCCCAGGTTCATGGAGGCCCGGCTCGCCAGATGGCGGGCGTGCCTGCATCGTCATCTGCTGCTTGCGCGCGGCGACGCGCGCCGCCCACGCCCCATGCACACCGATGCCGACGAGCACGAAGACGCCCAGGACCGTGAGCGCGATGGTGAGGTTGCTCACGGGCTTTCGGCGTTTGACGCAACAGCCTGGCTCTCGGCGCCGTGGGCGGCTCAGGCCGCCTGCACCATCGCCACGGCCACGTCCATGTCCACCGCGACGATGCGCGACACGCCCTGCTCCTGCATCGTGACGCCGATCAACTGCTGCGCCATCTCCATCGCGATCTTGTTGTGGCTGATGAACAGGAACTGCGTGCCTTTGGACATTTCCGTCACCAGTTTGCAATAGCGGTCGGTGTTGGCGTCGTCCAGCGGCGCGTCCACTTCATCGAGCAGGCAGAACGGCGCCGGGTTGAGCTGGAAGATGGCGAACACGAGGGCGATCGCGGTCAGCGCCTTTTCGCCGCCCGACATCAGGTGGATCGTGCTGTTCTTCTTGCCCGGCGGCTGCGCCATCACCTGCACGCCGGAATCCAGAATCTGATCGCCCGTCATCACGAGGCGCGCCACGCCGCCGCCGAAGAGCAGCGGGAACATGCGGCCGAAGTGCTGGTTGACCTGATCGAAGGTCGCGCCCAGCAGCTCGCGCGTTTCGATGTCGATCTTGCGGATCGCGTCTTCCAGCGTCTGCATCGCTTCCACGAGGTCGGCGTTCTGGGCGTCCAGGAAAGCCTTGCGCTCGCGCGACACGTTCAATTCGTCGAGTGCCGCGAGGTTGACGGCGCCGAGCTCGGCGATCTGTGCCTGGATGCGCTCGATCTCGGCTTGCAGGCCCGCGAGCTTGACGCCTTGCGTGGCGATGCTCTGCGCCAGCACCTCGAGGTCGGTGCCGCTGGCCTGAAGCTGCTCGAGGTACTGCGCGCCGCCCAACTGCGCGGCCTGCTCTTCGAGCTGGAGCTTGACGATGCGCTCGCGCAGCGGCTGCAGCGACTGCTCGCGCTGCAAACGCTGCTCGTCGGTCTGGCGCAGGCGTTGGCTCAAGTCGTCGTATTCACTGCGCCGAGACGCGAGCACCGATTCGCGCTCTAACTTCAGCGCCAACGCGGTTTGCAGACCTGCCTGCGCCGCCACGTCGGTGAGCGAGTCCAACTCCTGGCTCAACTGCTCGGCTGACTGTTGCGACGCGGCGAGCTGCTGCACGGCGGTGGCGAGGTAACGTTCGAGCTCGGCGTGGCGCGCGACGAGCGCACGCGATGCGAACGCCGCTTCCTGCGCCTGGCGCTCCAGCGCGCGGTGCGCTTCGCGCGCGTCGTTCAGCGTGCGCTGCGCGGCGAGTAGGGCTTCGTCCAGATCGGCGTGTTTGCCTTGCGTGTCGGCGAGCTGTTGATCGAGTTCTTCGAAGCGCGCCTCGCCGATCGCGTGCCGTTCGCTCAAGGTCTCGGTCATCGCGTCGATCTCGGTCAACTCGGAAGCGAGCTGGCTGCGCCGGGTGTTCGTCTGCTCGGCGATCTGCGACAGACGCAGCCACTCCACCTGCAGCTGGTGCGCGCGCGTCTGCGCCGCGGCCGCATCGCGCCGCAATTGCTCCAGGCGTTGCGACGCTTGCGTGTACGCCGCCTCGGCGCGGATCGACGCCGCGCGGGTTTCCTCGGCGATCAACGACTGCGCACGCAACTGGCGCTCCAGATTCTGAATTTCCTGGGCGCGCGCGAGCATGCCGGCGTTCTCGGCGTCGGGCGCGTAGAAGCTCACCGCGAACTGGCTCACGGCGTGGCCTTCGCGGGTCATGATCACTTCGCCGTGCGTCAGGCTGGCGCGCGCGGCCAATGCTTCGTCGATGCCGGTCGCGGTGTACACGCCCTCGAGCCAGTCGTTGAGCAGCGCTTGCAGGCCGGCGTCGCCGAGCCTGAGCAGGTCCGACAGACGCGGCAAGGTCTGGTGCGTATTGCGGATCGCCGCGAGCGGCGGCGTGTAGAACGCCAGTTTCGCGGGCGGCGCATCCGCGGCAAAGGCACGCACCGTCTCGATGCGGCCGACCTCGAGCGCGTTGATGCGTTCGCGCAGTGCCGCCTCTAACGCCGTTTCCCAGCCCGCTTCGATCTGGATCTTCGTCCACAGGCCTTGCAGCCCCTCCAGCCCATGGCGTGCCAGCCAAGGCTTGAGCTTGCCCTCGGTCTGCACGCGCACTTGCAGCGCGCGCAATGCCTCGAGGCGCGCGCTCAGTTCGGCGTGTTTGTGCGTCTCGGCGTTCAATTGCTCTTGCAAGGCGCGCCGTTCCTGGTCGAGGCCCGGCAATGTTTCGCTCAAGTGCAGCAGGTTCGCATCCGTCTGCGACTGAGCCTGATTCGCCGCGTCAGACTCGCGCTGCAGGTCGTTCAGCCGTGCAAGGTCGGGCGCGCTGAGCTGCGTGGTCTCTGTTGCCAGCCGCTCACGGCGCTGGCGCGCGGCGCGCTGCTGTTCTTCGATGTGACGCGACTGCTCGGCGAGCACCTGAATCTGCTGCTGCACGGCGTTCACGACCGTGCGTTGCTCGTTGGCGCGCATCTGCGCCGCGGCCACGGCTTCATCCAGGCCCGGCAGCAGATCGGCCTGGTCGCCGACCTTTGCCACCAACACTTCGAAGTCTTCGTCGGCGGAGGCAATTTCGGCGCTGACCTGGGCTTGCTCAGCCAACGCCTGCGCGCGGCGCTGCTCCCACTGCCGCATCTGCTCGGCCAGTTCGATGCGGCGCTGCTCCAGGCGTTGTCGCGCCTCGACGACGAAACGGATGCGCTCTTCCAGCCGGCTCACTTCGAGCGCCGCTTCGCCCAGCAGACCTTGCGTCGCGTGCAGCGCGTCGTTGGCCTGGTAATGCGCCTGGCGGATCGTCTCGAGCTGTGCCTCGCCGTGGCGCAGTTCGGCCAAACGTTCCTCGAGTGCAAGCGATGCTTCGGCCACCGCCTTGGCGAGCCTCTCCTGTTCCTTCGAAGCGTCGCGGTGGCGCAGAAACCAGAGTTGATGCAACTTCAGATCGCCGCTTGCCTGCAAGGCGCGATAGCGCGTCGCGACCGCGGCCTGCGCCTCCAACTTCTCGAGGTTGCTGCCCAGCTCGCGCAAGATGTCCTCCACGCGCGTCAGGTTGTCGCGCGTGTCCTTCAGCCGGTTCTCCGTCTCGCGGCGCCGCTCCTTGTACTTGGAGACACCGGCGGCTTCTTCGAGGAACAGGCGCAGCTCCTCGGGTTTGCTCTCGATGATGCGGCTGATCGTGCCCTGCCCGATGATCGCGTAAGCGCGTGGCCCGAGTCCCGTGCCGAGGAACACGTCCTGCACGTCGCGCCGGCGCACCGGCTGGGCGTTGATGTAGTAGCTGCTCGTGCCGTCGCGCGTGAGCACGCGCTTCACGGCGATCTCAGCGAACTGGTTCCACTGCCCGCCGGCGCGCCCGTCTTCGTTGTTGAACACGAGCTCGACGCTGGCGCGGCCGGCCGGTTTGCGCAGGCCCGAGCCGTTGAAGATCACGTCCTGCATCGATTCGCCGCGCAGCTCGCTGGCTTTCGATTCGCCCAGCACCCAGCGCACGGCGTCCATCACGTTCGACTTGCCGCAGCCGTTCGGCCCGACCACGCCCACCAGTCGCCCGGGCAATTGCAGCGTCGTGGGCTCGGCGAACGACTTGAAACCGGACAACTTGATGGAATTCAGGCGCATGGGCGATCGAGGTGCGAACGGACCGCTGCAAAGCGCGGCGGCAGGACGCCGAAGTGGCGTCCAGGTGCTTGATTCAATGGGGAAAAACTCATTCCTCCGAGGGCGTCTGCGCGGCCTTTCGAGCGGGCGGCGATGATACCATCGCGCCCCTTCACAACCCCTGCGAAACGCGTGCGCAAGCCCGTGTGTGCCCCATGGCCAAACAGTCCAGCAAGCGACCCGCCGCGACGCGGCGCGTTGCCCCGAGCGTG
The DNA here is from genome assembly GCA_031419535.1 of Burkholderiales bacterium. Lineage (GTDB taxonomy): Bacteria > Pseudomonadota > Gammaproteobacteria > Burkholderiales > Burkholderiaceae_C > JAEMQF01. The sequence goes on from JANOLA010000471.1 coordinate 5,589, forward strand.
CCGCCGACGCAGCCGTCCAAACAACTGCAGGTGTTCGCTAACCCGGCACCCGAGCGCGACTACGTCATCGAGTTCGAGATCCCGGAGTTCACCTGTTTGTGCCCGCTCACCGGCCAGCCCGATTTCGCGCAGTTCGAGATCGAGATGGTTGCCGACAAACTCTGCGTGGAGCTGAAGAGCCTGAAGCTGTACTTCTGGAGCTACCGCGATGAGGCGGCGTTCCACGAGAAGGTCACGAACCTGATCCTCGACGACATCGTTGCCGCGACGCGCCCGCGCTTCGCGCGCATCACGGCGCGCTGGAACATGCGCGGCGGCATCGCGACGCGCGTGATTGCCGAGCATCGCAAGAAGGCTTGGTCCGGCGCTTCGGCGCTTCACCTGCCTCGCCCCGGCGCCGCCTGATCCGCGACCGGCCGGCACGCCGGGCACTCTTACAACTACGCCCGGGTTAGCCAGAGGTTCGCGCGCAAGGGCGCCGAACTAGGATCAACTCGGCGCAGCCGTGACCCTGCGCCACGCCGAGTTGGCAGCCCGCACGTCACGACGCCGTCACACGGCCCGAATAGCGTCACGTCTTCCCACAACATGGAGACGATTCATGCGAACCTCTCTCTCGGGCGCGACCAGCGTCGCGCTGGCCTTTCTGCTCGCCAGCTTCAGCGGCACCTCACTCGCCGACAGTCGAACCCGTGGCGCGGAGCGACCCAAGGCGCCTCTGGTGATCGGCCACCGCGGCGCGGCCGGTTACCTGCCTGACCACACGCTCGAAGGCTACGCACTCGCGATCGAGCGCGGCGCCGACTTCATCGAGCCCGACCTGGTGGCGACGAAAGACGGCCACCTGATCGCTCGCCACGAGCCGAACATCACCGGCACGACCGACGTGGCCACACGCCCGGAGTTCGCCGACCGGAAGCATCTGAAAACGGACATCAAGCCGGTCATCGTCGATGGCGTCGTGGAAGAAGGATGGTTCGCCTTCGATTTCACGCTCGCGGAAATTAAGACGCTGCGCGCGATTCAGCCGCTGGGCGAACGCTCCGCGCGGTTCAACGGCAAGTTCCAGATTCCGACACTGGATGAAGTGATCAAACTGGCCAAGCGCAAGACCAAGGAAACCGGCCGCGTGATCGGCGTCTACCCCGAAACCAAGCACCCGACGTTCCATGCCGAGCGCGGCCTGGCGCTCGAAGATCGACTGCTCGCCGTGCTCGCACGCCACGGCTGGAACCACCGCGGGGCGCCGGTCTTCATTCAGTCGTTCGAGACCGCGAACCTCAAGTACTTGCGCAGCAAGACGCAGGTGAAGCTCGTGCAGCTGGTCGACGCCGACGACATCGCTGCCGACGGCACGATCACCTTCGCGCCACCCTTCGACAAGCCCTACGACTGGGTCGTGTCCGGCCGTGCCGGGTTGTTCGCGGACCTCGTCACGCCCAGCGGCCTGGCCGAAGTGCGCACCTATGCCGACGGCATCGGCCCCTGGAAGTACTACCTGCAAAGCACCGCGTGCAAGACCTTGGCCATACCTCCCGCCACTGGATGCGACGACGTGAACGGTGACGGCGCGGTCAACGAAGTGGACCGCGTGCTGCTGCCACCGAGCGGCCTGATCGAACGCGCGCACGCGCTCGGTCTGCTGGTGCACACCTGGACCTTCCGCAACGAGCAGCGGCGTCTGGCGGGCAACTACGGCGGCCGCCCGGTCGACGAGTACATGCACTTCTACGGCCTGGGCGTCGACGGCGTGTTCTCCGACTTCCCGGACACCGCCGTCACCGCACGTGCCCTGCACCGGCTCGCGAACGGAAAGTCACCGGCTCAGTGCCGCGACGACGACGATCACGACTGCGATTGAGGGCCCGATGGAACGCTGAACAAGCCCCTGCGGGCGCGTTCGGCGTGGCCTCAGCGGCTGAGAGTGTTTCGGGCGTGACTCCCAGCCTGTCAGCGCGCGTCGCGCTCGACAACGATTTGCATCTCGCGCCGCGTCAGCACGCGCAACTGCCACTCGCCTTCGGCGCCGGCCAGGCCGTGCACATCGATCGACTTTTGCGTCTGCAGCAGGCGCGCCAGAAACGCGATCGAGTTCGCATCGATCAGCTGGCCCGGCACCAGCAACGGAATGCCCGGCGGGTAGGGCACGACCTGGTCGCAACAGACGCGCCCGAGCAGGTGCGGGCTGGGCTGGCCGTTGTCGTCGAGCAAGGCGATCCGCTCGCCTGTTTCGTAGAAGGCGTCGCGCGGCAGGCAGGCGAGCTGCGAAAAGCCCGGTGCCTCGGGCAGCCTCGCGTAGGTGCGCGGCGGGCGGCGTTCCTTGGCCAGGCGCAGCATCGCGTCGAACAGGCGCGACACCTTGCTGCGCGTCGTGCCGATCGTCAGCAACAGCGTCAGCGTGTTGTGCGTGTTCTTCTCGACCTGGATGTTGAAGCGCTCGATCAGCGCGTCGCGCAACTCGTCGGCCGAAAAACCGCTGGCGGAAATGTCGATCGTGAGCTTGGTCGGGTCCAGGCGAATGCCGTCGTCGCGCAACTCGGCGGGCAACAAATCGTCGAGTTCGAGAATCCGGAACGCACCCGTCGAATTGATCTTCTCGCGCAGCTCGCGCGCGAACTTCAACGAGCGATCGAGCAGCTTGTAGCCCTCCATCACGGCCTGCTTGCGCGCCACGTCCAGGCTCGCGATCAGGTTGTACTGCGGGCTGGTCGACGCGTGCATGTTGAAGTTTTCGCGAAACAGATGCTCGTCGAAAGCGGCGTCGTTGACGTGGATCATGCTCGCCTGTGAAAACGCCGACAGCACCTTGTGGGTGCTCTGCGTCACGTAGTCGGCACCGCACTCCAGCGCGGTCGGGCGCAGCTCGGGGTGAAAGCGCGCGTGGCCGTACCAGGCTTCGTCGACGATCACTTTGATGCCCTTGGCGTGCGCCGCGGCGATGATGGGCTTGAGGTCGTAGCGCAGGCCGTCGTAGGTGCACGAGGTGAGGATCAGCACGCGCGCGTCGGCGTGTTCTTCGATGGCGCGCAGCAGCGTCGCGCGCGGCACAGGGCCGAAGATGCCGAACTGCCGGTTCACCGAGGAGTCGAGGTAGATCGGCCGTGCGCCCGACAGAATCACGCCATGGTGCACCGACTTGTGGCAATTCCGGTCGAGCAGCAGCTTCGCCCCCGGCGTGAGCAAGGTCTGGAAGATCACCTTGTTCGACGTCGATGTTCCGTTGGTCGCGAAGTACGTCGCGCGCGCGCCGAACGCCTTGGCCGCGAGTTTCTGGCTTTGCGCGATCACGCCCGTGGGGTGCAACAGCGAATCGAGCATCGGCACCGACACCGACAGGTCCGCGCGCAGCATCTCTTCGCCCACGAAGTCGTAGAAGTCACCGACCCAGCTGCTGCCTTTGAACGAATCGCCGCCGCCGTGGCCTGGCGTGTGCCAACTGTCCTTGGCGAGTGCCACGTACTCGCGCAACTTGTCGTAAAAGGGTGTGTCCGACTTTTGCGCCACTTCGGCGGCGATGATTCGAAACCAACCGCTCAGGTCTTCTTCATCGCGGAAAAAGTAGCCGTCGACCGCGTCGCTCGCCAGCGCCTCGACGAGCAGCTTGGTGTCGTCGTCCTCGAGCATCATGTAGAGCGACAACTCGGGGCGCAGCTCGATGATGCGCTGCAAGGTCAAGACCGCCGTTCGGTTCGGCGCCTTGGGGCCGGCGGCGCTCACCTCGGCATTGCGATGGTCGCCGTGGTCGACGAGCACGACCTGGATGTCCCCGTCCGCAAGCACCGCGCTTTGGGCGGCCTCTCCGGTCAGCGCACCGATCGCGACGATTCCGTGGGGATTGGGCAGCCTCGCGGCCGCGGCATTCAGGCCTTCAACGACCCGCTCGCGGAGCAGCGCGTCGGCGCTGACGACCAGAACATGGCTCACTGGCGGCAGCATTCGTCGATGTTCCCTCGTCGCGAGGCGCGAGCCCGCAGGAACTCACGGGCTCGCCGTCACCACCGCTGCTCAGCGCTTGAAGAACTCGTCAAGCAGTTCGCCGGGCAGGGTGTCCAGGGGCTGCTCGCTGATCTGAATGCCGTCCTGCAGTTCGGCTGAAGACAGCCTCCAGCTCGACGAGCCCGGCACCGCTTCGGTCGAAGCACCCGACGCGCCGGTGGCTTCGTCTGCCGTAAGGTACTCGCCCAGCGGCGCGCTGCCAGACATGCGCCAGATGACTTTCTTGACCGGCATCGGTTTGTTCTTGAGCTTCACCATTGCATGGGCCGCCAGGAGTTCGAAGAGCGCCAATTCTGTACCCAAGTCAATCTGAATGCCAGAGAGTCGCGTAACTTCTGCACGACAACGTGGCCCGCCCGGACTGCGCGGAGCTTGCGCGCTGCCGTACAGCTTGACACAGGATAATCGTCTCGCATGAACCCTTTGTTGTCGCGCCTGCACCCTTACCCATTCGAGCGACTTCGCGAACTCACGCGCGACATCGCGCCCAGTGCGGTGCACAAACCCATCGGCCTTGGAATCGGCGAACCCAAGCACGCGACTCCAGAGCTGATTTTGCGTGCGCTCACGGCCAACTTGAAGGGTCTGGCAAGCTATCCGGCGACCGCCGGCGCACCCGCCCTGCGCGAGGCCATCGCCGCGTGGGTGCAGTGCCGCTACGGCGTCAATCTCGACCCCGGCACGCAGGTCTTGCCGGTGAATGGAACACGCGAGGCCTTGTTCGCGCTGGCCCAGACCGTCGTCGACCCGACCCGACATGGTGCGAGCGTCGTCTGCCCGAATCCGTTCTACCAAATCTACGAGGGCGCGGCGCTGCTTGCGGGGGCGCAGACCGTGTTCGTCAACAGCGACCCGAGCCGCAACTTCGCTGCAAACTGGGCCAGCATCGCGCCAGACGTTTGGGCGCGCACCCAGTTGCTCTATGTGTGCAGCCCCGGCAACCCGACCGGCGCGGTGATGCCGCTGCACGAGTGGGCCCAGTTGTTCGAGCTGAGCGACCGGCACGGATTCGTGATCGCCTCCGACGAGTGCTACTCCGAAATCTATTTCGGCGATAAGCCTCCGCTCGGCTCGTTGCAGGCCGCGGTTCAGCTCGGGCGCGGCGACTTGCGCAATCTGGTCGCGCTGACCAGCCTGTCGAAGCGCTCGAACGTCCCGGGCATGCGCTCGGGCTTCGCCGCCGGCGATGCCACACTGCTCGCGCAGTTCTTGCTGTACCGCACCTACCACGGCAGCGCGATGAGCCCGACACTCCAGCAAGCAAGCATCGCCGCCTGGAACGACGAGCAGCACGTGGTCGAGAACCGGGCGCTGTACCGCGCCAAGTTCGCTTCCGTGACGCCGATGCTGGCGCAGGTAATGAGCGTCGCCTTGCCCGACGCCGGCTTCTACCTTTGGGCGCAAGTTCCAGGGGGCGACGACCTCGCCTTCGCCCGTGGATTGCTGGCTCAATACAATGTCACGGTTTTGCCAGGCCGATTGCTCGCCCGCGAAGCATTCGGCGTCAACCCGGGCACCGGCCGCGTGCGCTTGGCCTTGGTGGCCGAACTCGACGAGTGTGTCGAGGCCGCGCAGCGCATCGTCTCGTACCTACAAGCCCGTTGAGGCAAGCCATGACCCATGAATCGCAGAACATCGTCGAACTCGCCTGGGAGGGCCGTGCGGACCTGACGCCGACCAATGCTCCCGACGTGCGCAGCGCCGTCGAGCGCGTGATCGCCGACCTCAACAAAGGGCGGCTGCGCGTCGCCGAACGCCAGGGTGTCGGGCGCTGGAGCGTCAACCAATGGGTGAAGAAAGCCGTGCTGCTGAGCTTTCGCCTCAACGAGAACAAGATCAGCCGCGCCGGCGACCTGGCTTTCTACGACAAGGTCGCACCGAAGTTTGCCCATCTCGACGACACCGCGATGCGCGCCACCGGCGTGCGTGTGGTTCCGCCCGCGGTGGCGCGGCGCGGCTCGTTCATCGGCAGAGACGTCGTGCTGATGCCGTCTTACGTGAACATCGGTGCTTACGTCGACGAAGGCACGATGGTCGAC
>JANOLA010000472.1:0-3019 GCA_031419535.1 Burkholderiales bacterium
CGATTTGCCGTCCACTCGCGGCGAACGCGAGTTGTTCCGCCTGCCTGCGTTTCTCTGGGCTCACCGCCGGCGCGAGGCAAGCCGCATGTGCGTCGCGGTGCCGACGCGTTCGCGGATGGGGGGACCCCAAGCCACTATCGCGTCCACGCCGGCGTGTAGCCAACGGACACCGTGGCCGGGCATGCCGGCGGGCAAGGGTCGGTGCCCACCAGCCCGAGGGCGGGCTGGCCGAAGCCCTCACGCGCGCGCCAGCCGGGGGACTTGGTGATCAGATTGGGCAGCAGGCCGCCGGGGTCGAAAGCGATCGGCTTGCCGGGGTGCTTCGCGTTCCACTCGTCGTTCAGGCTCCGGTGCGAGCGGTACCAGGGGACCCTCTGGGTCCAGCCCTTCAATGTGGCGGTGCGCCAGGGAAGGTCGCCGATCTCGCGCCACAGTTCGTCGGCGTGCCGGATGTTGAACGCCGGGTCGAGGCTCCAGAAGGAGTGGCCGACGATGTCGCCGAAGATGAACAGGCGCCCGTCGCGAATTTCCCATTCGGTGGGGTCGCTGCCGAGCTTGATCTTGAACGGCGTGCCGTTCGAACAAAAGCCGCCGTACTGCGGCTCGTACTTCGCCGGGTCGGCGATGAACATGCGGCGATGCTCCTCGCTGACGAAAAAGTAGCTTCGGTGCGGCAGTGCCACCTTGATCTTCGGGTCGCCGCGCAGCGGCTTGCCCAGCGTGAAGTAGGCCACCGGGTCGTGGCCGAGCAGCATGATCGGCTCGCCATCCGCGGCGGCCATCGTCGCGTACAGCGTGCCGCCGCAGCCGGCGATCAGCCATGCGGCCGCGATGCTGACGATTGTCACGAGCAAGCGCCGATGCGTCATGTGATGGGTCCTGTGTCCTTTGACGCGCGAGTTTAGCGAGGCGAGCGTGTGACGCCGCGGGCGGCAGCACACCTTTCTGAGAGACCCCCTTTCGCCGCGAAGTGCCACTGTCCTGTCACAAAGCCTGCGTAACGTCGTCGCGTCGCGCCCTGCCCGCGTGGGCGCGCACCACCTCGACTTCAACAGGAGACCCCATGCAAGACGACGATCCGGTCAGCAACCCCGGCGCCAACCCGCACTTCAGCGACATCATCGAAACCCGCCTCGCACGCCGCAGCTTCCTCGGCGGCGGCCTGGCGCTTGGCGCGGCCTCGCTGGGCGGCGTCGGCGCGCTGCTCAGCGCCGTGCCGGCGAGCGCGCACGACAGCGAGCCGCTGCTCGGCTTTCAGGGCATCCCCGTGTCGACGCTGGACGACGTGGTCGTGCCCCCGGGCTACACCGCCAAAGTGCTGGTCGCGTGGGGCGACCCGGTGTCCGCCGGGCCGGCGTTCGAGTTCGACGCCAGCAACAGCGCCGAAGATCAAGCGCGGCAGTGGGGCATGCACAACGATGGCATGGTCTACTTTCCGGTCCGCGGCTCGTCGCGCGGCCTCTTGGTGCAGAACAACGAATACACCGACGACGGCCTGCTCTTCACCGACGGCACCGCCAACTGGAGCGCCGAGAAAACCGAGAAGTCGCTCAACGCGCACGGTGTCTCGATCGTCGAAGTCAGCAAGCGGCGCGGCGGCAGGTGGTGGCGCGACGAGGACGACGACGATGCGCATGACGACGACAAGCACCGCGGCGCCAAGTGGCGTGTGGTTCGCCCCTCGAAGTACGGGCGGCGCATCACCGGCCAGACGCCGATCGACATGGGCGGCCCCGCCGCGGGCGACGCCCGCTTGAAGACAAGCTACGACCCGACAGGCACAAAGGCCCTGGGCACGCTGAACAATTGCGCGATGGGCTACACGCCCTGGGGCACCTACCTGGCCTGCGAAGAAAACTTCAACGGCTACTTCAAGCGCGACGCCGGGTCGGCCAGCGCCACGCCGCCGCGCCCCGACCCGCGCTCCAACCTCGAAAGACGCTACGGCATCGCGCCGTTCGGCGTTCCCGGCAACCTCTATCACACCACGCATCCGCGTTTCAACGCCGACCTCGAGCCGAATGAGCCGAACCGCTTCGGCTGGGTCGTCGAGATCGATCCGTTCAAGCCGCAATCCACGCCGGTCAAGCGCACCGCCCTCGGCCGCCTGAAGCACGAAGGCGCCTGGGTGCAAGAGGCGCGTGACGGGCGCGTCGTCGTCTACATGGGCGACGACGAACGCAACGAATACATCTACCGCTACGTGTCAGCGGACAAGTGGCGCAAGATGGTCAAGCGCGGCGACAGCCCGCTGGACGACGGCACGATCTACGTCGCCAAGTTCAATGCCGACGGTTCCGGCCAGTGGCTGCCGCTGACCCCCGGCAACCCTCTGCTGGCCGGTTGGACGCTCGCCGACATCCTGATCAATACGCGCGGCGCCGCCGACGCGGTGGGCGCGACGATGATGGACCGGCCGGAGTGGATTGACACCTTCCCGGACAAGCTGACCGCGATCGCCACGCTCACCAACAACAACCGGCGCGGCTCCACACCGGTGTCGGGCAACGCGGCCAACGGCAGCACGCTGGCCGGCTCGGCGCGGCCGCCGCTGGACGCGGCGAACCCGCGCGCGAACAACGTCTACGGCCACATCATCACCTGGAGCTACCACCAGGACTGGACCGAGCCGAGCTTCCGCTGGGACATCTTCGCGCTCGGCGGCGACCCGGCCATCGCGGCTCACGGCTCGACGATCGTCGGCGACAAATACGGTTCGCCCGACGGCATCTACGTCGCGCCGAGCGGGCGCCTGTGGATCCAGACCGACGTGTCGACGACGACGATCAACGCCGGTGCGTACGCCGGCTTCGGCCACAACCAGATGCTGTGCGCCGACCCGGCCACGCGCGAAACACGGCGCTTCCTCGTCGGGCCTAGGCAGTGCGAGATCACCGGCGTGTTCGTCACGCCCGACGAGCGCACGATGTTCGTCGGCATTCAGCACCCGGGAGAGCCGAACAGCGAATTGAGCGACCCGGCCAACCCGCGCGCCGTGAGCAACTTCCCCGACTTCCGC
>JANOLA010000473.1:0-2427 GCA_031419535.1 Burkholderiales bacterium
GCGTCGCGGATCGCACCGTCGCCTGCCAGGTAGTAGCCCTTCAGCTCCGGCGGGTAGTAGCTGTTCTTGAAGCGCTCCGGGTCACCCCAGATCGTGCGGATCATGCTCGGCCAGGGCTTCTTTACAACCAAGATTCCGCCCTGGCCGTTCGGCACGTCGTTGCCGGCTTCGTCGACGATCGCCGCATCGATCCCTGGGAACGGCAACGTGCACGAACCCGGCACGAGCGGCGTCGCACCCGGCAGCGGCGTGATCATGTGGCCGCCGGTTTCGGTCTGCCAGAAGGTGTCGACGACCGGGCAGCGCCCGCCGCCGATGTGCTTGTGGTACCACTCCCACGCGGCGGGGTTGATCGGTTCACCCACCGTGCCGAGGATGCGCAGGCTCGACAAGTCGCTGTTCTTCGGGTGCACCGCGGCGTTGCCTTCGGCCGCCTTGATGAGGGAGCGGATCGCGGTGGGCGCGGTGTAGAAGATCGTCACCTTGAGCTTCGCGATCGTCTTCCAGAAGCGCGCCGCGTCAGGGTACGTCGGGATGCCTTCGAACACGATCTCCGTGCCGCCGAGCGCGAGCGGGCCGTAGGCGATGTAGGTGTGGCCGGTGACCCAGCCGATGTCGGCGGTGCACCAGAACACGTCGTCGTCTTTGAGGTCGAAGGTCCACTTCGTCGTCAGCGCGGCATGCAACAAATAGCCGCCGCTGGAGTGCTGCACGCCCTTGGGTTTGCCGGTCGAGCCCGAGGTGTAGAGCAGGAACAGCGGGTGCTCGGCGCCCACCCACTCGGGCTCGCAAGTCGCGCTCTGGTCCTTCACCTCGTCATGCAGCCAGCGGTCGCGCGCCGGATTCCAGGCAATCGCGCCGCCGGTGCGCCGGTAGACGATGACGTCTTTGATCGTCTCGCAGCCGCCGAGTGCAATCGCTTCGTCGACGATCGCTTTCAGCGGCAACTGCTTGCCGCCGCGCAGTTGTTCGTCGGCGGTGATCACCATCACGGCACCGGCATCATTGATGCGGTCGCGCAAGCTCTGCGCTGAAAACCCGCCGAACACCACCGAGTGCGTGGCGCCGATGCGCGCGCAGGCCTGCATCGCGACGACACCTTCGACACTCATCGACATGTAGATCACGACGCGGTCGCCGCGCTTGACTCCGCGCGCGCGCAAGCTGTTCGCCAGGCGGCAGGTCTGCTCGAGCAGCTCGCTGTAGCTGACGCGTGTCACCTGGCCGTCGTCGGCCTCGAAGATGATCGCCGTCTTCGCGCCCTTGCCGGCCTGCACATGCCGGTCCAGGCAGTTGTACGACACGTTCAGCGTGCCGTCTTCGAACCACTTGAAGAACGGCGCATTGCTGGCGTCGAGCCCCTTCGTGAACGGCTTCTTCCAGCTCACGAATTCGCGTGCCAGGCGCGACCAGTAGGCGCCGGGGTCGGCCTGCGCCTCGGCAACCAGCTTTTGGTACGCGGCCATGCCGGAAATGTGCGCGCCCTGCACTGCGGCTTGTGGCGGTGCATACACTTTCAGTTCGTTCTCGCTCATGTTGTCGTTGTCTCCGTTCCTGAACACAGCACAAAGGATGACCGACGAATGTTTCACCAGCATCGATGCAATGTGACGAATGATTGCATCGCCCTGTTCGGCAGTGTGCGCGCTCCTAGAATTCCGGCAAGCCCTTCACCATGCTGGCAGCGAGTCTTCCTTGAACGAATCCCCCGTCGTCTTCCCGATGCGATTGCAGGCCTTGCAGGCCGCGCTCGACTTCGTCGACCAAGGGTTCACCCTCTATGGCCTTGACCTGCGCCTGGTGGCCTGGAACAAGTCGTTCCTGCACCTGCTCGGCTTCCCTGCCGAGATGGCCTACGTGGGCGCGCCGTTCGAGAGCTTCATCCGCTACAACTCCGAGCGCGGCGACTATGGCCCCGGCGATGTGCAAAGCCAGGTCGACGAGCGCCTGCGTGCCGCGCGCGAGTTCACGCCGCACGAGTTCGAGCGCACCCGTCCCAACGGCTGCGTGCTGAGCATTCGCGGCGTGCCCGTGCCCGGGCATGGCTTCGTCACGCTCTATTCCGACGTTTCCGCCGACAAGGCCGCGCAGCGCCAGATCCGCGAGCACAACGCACAGCTCGAGTCGCGCGTCGCGGAGCGCACCGCTGAACTGCGCCTCAGTGAAGCGAAGTTGCGGCTGATCACCGATTCGATACCGGCGCTGATCGCGTACTTCGACGAGCGCCGTGTGTACCGCTACCTGAACCGCGCCTACCAGGCGTGGTACGGCCTGGACCCGAACAATCCGCGCGCTGCCAGCGCCAGAAAGTATCTCGGCGAGTCCACCTATGCCGCCGTTCGGCCCCAAGTGCTTCGTGCCATGGCCGGCGAGGCGGTGACGTTCGAGTACGAAGTGGCCGTGGTCAGCGGCAACGTCCTGATCGCG
>JANOLA010000474.1:0-6453 GCA_031419535.1 Burkholderiales bacterium
CGCACACGGCGTCGAACTGGGGGCCGCGGGCTTGAAACAGCGTCACGATGACGCGCTCGGTCAGCGTGTCGCCGGCGATGGCTGCTTAGAGGATTCGCTGGAGCTCGGCGCCCGCCCTGCGCGCTTTGGCTGGTGTGGCAGTGATGAGCCCCGTGGGTGCTGTCGGTGCCGTGGAATCGAACGCCTGCGGCACCGGCCCCAGCTGGCCGGGCGACCAGTCGTCGGTGCGCGCGAAGCCCTGCGCATCGACCCTGCGCAACACTCGCGGCACCAGCGACGCGTCTTGCCACCTGGCCACGTCCGCGCAATAAGCCGGGTAGACGGCCAGGCGTTCGACCAGCACCTTGCCCGCGGCGTGCGTGTTCTCGCGCAACTTCGCGAGCGCCGGCCACGGCATCTCGGGGTTCACGTGGTCGGGCGTCACCGGCGACACGCCGCCCCAGTCGTTCAGCCCCGCCGCCACCAGTTTCACGTACGCGCCCGGCGACAAATTCGGCGGACCTGCAGGTTCATGTCCGGCCCGAAGATGATGCGCGCCATCGCAAGCGTCCACTGCAGGTCCGCGAGGTCGGGCTCGGCCGCGCGCGCCATCTTGGTGAGCGTCTTGGCGCGGAAGTTCTGGACGATCACTTCCTGGATGTGGCCAAACGCTTCGTGCAACTCGCGAATCGCGAGCAGAGAATCGATGCGCTCTTCGCGCGTTTCGCCGATGCCGATCAGGATGCCCGTCGTGAACGGCACCTTCAGCGCGCCTGCGTCACGCATCGTCTGCATGCGCAGCGTGGGCGCCTTGTCCGGCGAGCCGTGGTGCGCCTGACCCTTCTCGCTCAGGCGCTCGGAGATGTTTTCGAGCATGATGCCCTGCGACACCGAGACGCGGCGCAGCATGGCGATCTCGTCAAACGTCATCACGCCGGGGTTCACATGCGGCAGCAGCGTCGTCTCGCGGAGCAGCAGCGCGCACATCTCGGCCAGGTACGACAGGGTGGTGGCGTGCCCGAGTTGTGCAAGTTCCTCGCGCGCCACGTCGTAGCGCAGTTCGGGCTTGTCGCCCAGCGTGAACAGGGCCTCGTGGCAGCCGGCGCGCTCGCCCGCGCGCGCGATTTCCAGCACCTCATCGGGCGACAAATAGGCGCGCTGGCCCTTGCGCGGCGTTGTGGCGAAGGTGCAGTAGTGGCACACGTCGCGGCACAAATGCGTGAGCGGGATGAACACCTTGCGCGAATACGACAGCACGTCGCCATGGCCTCGATCGCGCAGCTTGCCGGCTTGGGCGAGCAGCGCTTCGAGATCGGCGCCCTGCGCCAACTGGCGCACTTCGGCCTCGTTCAAACGGCGTTGATTGCTTTGCTCGAGCACATGGGACAGGGCGGGGTTCATAGGTCCGAATGATCGTGGTCGTGCGGGTGGCCGTCGCCGTGGTCGTGCGGGTGGCCGTGATCGTGTTTGTGACCGTGCCCGTCGTGATCGTGTTTGTGGTGCGCGCTCAAGGCATCGATGCCGAAGTCGTTGACGGGATCGCGCCACACGGTGTGCACATGGTTCGCTTCGCGCGCCGCGTTGTCGTATTCGACGAGCAAGCGCTGTCCGTGGATGCGGTAGTAGTGCGGGCGCCGCGGGTCATCGCCGCCGGCCCAGGCCAGGTGCAGATGACCGAACTGCGCGCCATTGATTTTTGCGAACTCCTGGTCGGCAATGGCGTCGGGCAGCCGGTTCACGTACACCGCGAGCAGCGCGCGCAACACTTCCTGCTGAGGCGCGCTCATCGCGGCGGCGCGCAAACCTCGCGGCAGCTGGGTGTAACGCAGCGCGTCCACATGCTGCGGCGTTAGGCCGAGCTTGGCTTCCTCGTTGTCCTGAAAGCGCTCGAACATGTCGTGCAGTTCGCCGGTGAATTCATTGCGCCAGATCTGGTTCAGGCGCTTCGGCCCGTCACCCTCGGCGAGCACGGGGCGGTTTGCGCCCACCAGGTCGATCGGCGGGACGGGAGACAACACCGCGACCGACTTCTGTTCGTCGCCCAGCATTCGCAGCAGTTCGAACGCCAGGTCTTCGCACGCCGCCAGTGGCCGCAGCATCTGGGCCCCCAGCAGCGGCGAGCGAGCCGGGTCGGCACCGAAGAAACAGGGCGTGAACGCGCGCAACTCGCCGCCGACGACTGTGTGATGGATCGAGATGTGGTGCCCGGCGAAGCGCCACGACCAGCTGTCGGCGCCCGGCGTGCCGAAGATGCGCAGGTAGTAGCGAGCCGGGTCGCGGCCACGTTCGAAGCCATACTCAATCCGAAAGCCTTCCAGCCGGTCGAGCACGTTTTCCAGGCCCATGATGGTGGCTGCCGTCACGTAGCCCCCTTCGCTCAGGCCCGTGGAGAGCAGCTTCATGCTCAGGCGCTGCTGCAGCGGGCGCATCTCGGAGAGCGTCAAGCCGCCATGGTCGGTGGGTGCGTAGAACCACAGGCGCCGTTCCTCGTCGGACGGAAATTCCCAGTGGGCAGCGGGGCGTTGCTGCGGCGTGAGGGTCGCGAGTAAGGCCGATGCTGCGTCAGCCATGCGCAGGGCGATGTCGCGCGGAGCGCTCATATCCCCGGCCCCCGCAAACCAAAGATGAACTCCGGGTCGCCCGCGACCCAGGTGCCATCGAACTGCGAGCGCCGGCCGATCGCACGGGTGCGTGCCAGCAGTTGCCGGCCCAGCGCGAGTTGCTCGGGCTCCCACTGCGCCAGCGCAGCGGGCACATCCTGCATCCGCCCAAGTGCGCCGGCCAAGCCCCAAGCATCGGCGGCGGCCTTGGCGGTTCCCGCGGCCGCATGCGGGCGCACCGAGAACGCCGCGTCGCCGATCAGGCACACGCGCCCGAACGCCATGCGCGGAACTTCGATGTCGTAGACCACCTGCAGGAACGGCTGCGCGGTGCTGCCCACCACCCGCGCGATTGCCTCGGGCAGACGCGCCGCGGCGACGGCGCGCACTTCGGCGACATGTTCTCGGGTGGCGGCGCCGGGCGGCAGGGAAATGTCGCGCCGCTGACCGCTCGCGTCGGTAAGCACGTGGTCGAGGTCGCTGCCTTCGAGGTAATTGCGGTACCAGACGAAATTAATGAGCCGCTCGCCGCGCTTCACCGAACCGTCGGGCCCCGGAATCGGGTACACCAGGATGTGGCTGTTGGCGTACACGTAGTAGGTGATCGCGTCATCGAACAATGCGCACGTGGCGGCGCTGAGTTCGGCCTCGGCCACCATGCCGCGCCACGCCACGTAGCCCGAGTAGACCGGTTTCACGCCGGGCAGCAGGCGCGTGCGCGCGATCGATCCCACGCCATCGGCGCAGATCAGCAGATCGACGCTTCGCGCTGCTTGGCTGGCGAATTGAAGCTGAACGGCATCGCCCTGATCGGCCCAGCCCGTCATCTCATGCCCGAGGCGGTAGAGCTTCGGATCGATGCGCGCGAGCAATTCTCGGTACACCGTATTCCACGAACTGAAGCGATAGCCGTGCGCGGCGTCGAAGATGACCTGGCCGGCGCGGTTCAGGTAGCGGATATGCGACGTGGCGACGCTGATGCGCTCCAGCGGCACTCCCGCGCGTTCAACCAGGTAGCGCTGGCTTTCAGGCAGGAACCCGATGCCCGCGCCGCGCTGCGCGAGTTCGACCAGCGAGCGCTCGTAGACGGCGACGTCAATACCGAGTTCGTGCAGCAGCAACGCTGCGGTCAGCCCACCGAGTGAGCCGCCGACGACCGCGGCGCGCATGGCGCTGGATCAGCCGACCCCGATCAAGGCTTGCCAAAGGTGGCGATTCTGTCCACCGCGCACTCGAACAACACACGGCGTTCGTTGATCGCCGGGTCGCGCAGGCCATAGGGCGGCGGGTTCTTGGTGTACTTGGTCCAGATCTTGTCGAGCTGCGCGGTGACGCGCGCGCCTTCTTTCGGGTCGTCTTCCAGCACTTCGCGCTTGACGGTGCACTTGATGCTCATCCAGTGGTACATGTTGGCAGGGTTCACGAGCAACATCGTCAACTTCGGGTTCGCGCGAATCCACTCGACCTTCTTGCGCTGCGACGCCGCGTTCACCAGCACCGTCGAGCCTTCGTAGTCGAACCACATCGGCGTGAGGTTGGGCCTGCCGTCGGTTCCCATCACTGCCAGCACCACGGGAATCGGCTGGTCCATCAGGAATTTATAGATCGGGTCGAGGTCTGCGAGCGAATCGATCTTGTCGCGCGAACCCACTGAAAATTGCTTGGCCTGCAAACCTGCCGACACGTCCAGGAACTTAGCCACTGTGATCGCCATCGTTCGTCTCCTGTGAATTGAGAGCGCCCCCAGGCCGACGCCTTGCGTCGTCCGCCCCCCGAGGGGGTCAAGCAACCTCGGGAGCGGCCCTTCGTTTGCTTGCGAGGGTGATGAAATTCGTGCGGCCAACTCTATCAGCTTGGCCGCCGACCGCAAGCCAGACTTTACCCAGGCGTACCGGCACAATGCACCCGCCCACTCACTTGGTACGCTAGCGAACCATGGACCGATCACACCTGCCCGCCCCTGTCATTTCCGGCAACACCGCGTTCCTGAGCTTGCTCGCGGACGAAGGCATCGAATACCTGTTCGGCAACCCCGGCACAACCGAGTTGGCGATCATGGACGCGTTGGCCGAGCAGTCGGCGATCGGCTATGTGCTGGGCCTGCAAGAGTCGATCGTCGTGGCGATGGCCGACGGCTACGCACGCGCGTCGAACCGCCTGTCGGCCTGCAACGTGCACGTGGCGCCGGGCCTGGGCAACGCGATGGGCGCGCTGTACAGCGCCAAGTTCTTCGGCTCGCCGCTGATCGTCACCGCCGGCCAGCAAGAGCAGGGGCACGGCCTGATGGAGCCGCTGCTCTACGAACCGCTGGTGCCCATGGCCCAGCCCTTGGTCAAGTGGGCCATTGAAGTGGCGCGCATCGAAGATCTGCCGCGCATCGTGCGCCGCGCGGCGAAGGTGGCGCTGTCACCGCCCACCGGGCCGGTGTTCATCAGCCTGCCTGGCGACATTCTCGATGCGAAGGCGCCGCTCGCGTTCGGGCATTCCACCCGTGTGGAAACCGACACCCGGCCCAGCGACGCGGTGCTCGACAAGCTGGCCGACCGCCTGCTGCAAGCGAGCAACCCGGTGCTGATGGCCGGCCACGAACTCGCCACGCGCGACGCGCTGTTTGAGGCCGCTGAACTCGCGGAACTGCTGGGCGCTCCGGTGTACCAGCAGAGCGTTGTCTATGGCTCGCACTTTCTGTCCGAGCACCCCGCGTACATGGGCTCGGTGACGCGCATCCAGCCGCTGGCGCGCGCCGCGCTGCTGCCGCATGACCTGGCGGTGGACCTGGGTGGCGACATGTTGCGCATGTCGGTCTACAGCGCGGTCGACGCCTTGCCCGAGGGCATGCCGATCGTGCACATTTCCGAGCGCGACTGGGAACTGGGCAAGAACTACCCGACCGAAATCGCGGTGCGCGCCAGCGTGAAGGAAACCTTGCGCGCGCTGCTTCCGGTGCTGCGCCGAAAGATGACTGCGCAACAGATCGGTACGGCCAAGCAGCGCTTGGACGCGCTGGCCAAGAACAACTGGTCGGCCAAGCGCGCCCAGCTCGCTGCCGAGATGCTCACACGCGCCGACACTGTGCCGATCGACCCGCGCTACCTGATGATGCAGATTGCCGACGCACTGCCGGCCAACGCGGTGGTGGTTGAAGAAGGCTTGACGTCTACGGGAACGCTGCCCAGCTTCATGCGCTGGCGCGACGCGCAGTGTTTCCACGGCCTGGCCTCGGGCGGCATCGGCTTCGCGATGGCCGGCGCCATCGGCGTGAGCCTCGCGCTGCCGCAGCGCCCGGTGTTCGCGGTGGTGGGCGACGGCAGCGCGATGTACACGATCCAGGCGCTGTGGACCGCGGCACACTACAAGTTGCCGATCACGTACATCATCTGCAACAACCAGAGCTACCGCATCCTGAAAGAGCGTTTGGTCTCGATGCGCAGATGCGACAAGTTCGTCGGCATGGACCTGCGCGATCCGCTGATCGATTTCTGCGCGCTCGCGCAGGCGATGGGTGTGCCGGCGATGCGCGTCGATCGGCCCGGCGATGTGGCGGCCGCGTTGCGGCAGCAGTCACCGGGTGGGCCGCGGCTGATCGACGTTCGGGTGGCGGATGGGTTCGGGAACTGAGAGCCTGCGAGCCGTTCGGTGCTCAAGGCTCCCGGAACAGGTTCTTCTCAATCGGATTGAACATCGAGTTCGCGAACAGATAGTCGCGCGATTCCTCGAGCTGCTTGCGCAGGCGCCCCAGGTTGGTATCGAGCATGCGCCCTTTCCACTTGCGCACGCGGCCGGCGACGATCACGGTTTCGACGTTGCTGCGCTCCATCAGCGAGACCACGGCGCCGGGCACATGGTTCAGCGGCGCGACGTTGATCGCCTCGGC
>JANOLA010000475.1:0-1921 GCA_031419535.1 Burkholderiales bacterium
ATCAGCAGGTGGCGACCGTCGGGCAGGTGCTGGATCCAGCCTGAACCAGACCTCCGAACCACGTGCGCGCCTCGCCGACGAATGGGCCGCCATCCGCCGGCACCCCCCGTCGAAAAGGCCGGCCCGGCTCAGCTCGGCACGACCCCCAGGCGCTTCGCCGCCGCGTGGTGGTGGTTCTGGAGCTTGTCTTTGTGGCGGCAGACCTGTCGGTCGAGCTTGTCCATCAACTGATCGATCGCCGCGTAGAGGTCTTCGTGCGCCTGCTCGACGAAGATGTCCTTGCCCTTGACGTGCAAGGTCACCTCGGCCTTCTGCCTTCGTTCCTTTTCCTTCAGCTTTTCGATCGACAGCAGCACCGTGACATCGACGACCTGATCGAAATGGCGCGTGACGCGCTCCAATTTCGTCATCACATACTCTCTCAGGGAAGGCGTGACTTCGAGGTGGTGGCCGCTGATCGTCAAGTTCATGAATTCTCCTTGGCTGGGAACAGGTGGGAAAGCTTCATCTCCACGGTTGGCGAAACCAGTGTGCCCGGGATCGGCGTGGCTGGCAAGGCCATCCGGCCACCCCGGCCCCCGGTGGGCATCGGTTAAGCTCCTCGGTCGCGCCGCCCGCCACCCACCATGCTGAACGTCTTCACCCTGGCCAACGGCCGGCTGTTCCAGGAAGAGATCGAGAGCTTCGAGGCGCTGGCCAAGGTGCAACCGGTGTGGGTCGACCTGGACGCGCCGACCGAGCAGGAAAAAAGCTGGATCGCGCAGCATTTCGGCGTGACGATTCCGCTCGACGCGGTGGACGACGACCTGGAAGAGTCGGCGCGCTTCTACGAAGAAGACAGCGGCGAGCTGCACATCCGCTCCGACTTCCTGATCGACGACGACTTGACGCCGCGCAATGTGCGCGTCGCTTTTATCCTGTTCAAGAACGTGCTGTTCTCGGTGCACGAGGAAGACTTGCCCGTGTTCCGGCTGCTGCGCCTGCGCGCGCGGCGCATCCCGGCGCTGATCGAGGACGCGAAAGACGTGCTGCTCAAGCTCTACGACGCCGACGCCGAGTACAGCGCCGACGCGCTGGAGGGCATCTACGACAGCCTGGAGGCGGTGAGCGCGAACGTGCTGCGCCAGCCGGTGAACGACCAGGCTGCGGGCGAGGCGCTCTCGGCCATCGCGCGCGAGGAAGACGTGAACGGGCGCATCCGGCGCAACGTGATGGACACGCGCCGCGCCGTCAGCTTCATGATGCGCAGCCGCCTGCTCAACGCCGAGCAGTTCGAGGAAGCGCGGCAAATCCTGCGCGACATCGACTCGCTCGACAGCCACAGCACCTTCCTGTTCGACAAGATCAACTTCCTGATGAATGCCACGGTCGGTTTCATCAACATCAACCAGAACAAGATCATCAAGATCTTCTCCGTGGCCAGCGTCGCGCTGCTGCCGCCGACGCTGATCGCCAGCATCTACGGCATGAATTTCAGGGCCATCCCCGAACTCGACTGGCCGCTGGGCTACCCCTTCGCGCTGCTGCTGATGCTGGCGTCGGTGGCCGCGCCGTTCATCTACTTTCGGCGCAAGGGCTGGCTGCGCTGAGCGCGCGCACAGCGGTCGCGGTGCGCAGCGCCCGGCACGCCGTGCCACCCGCCTAGAATCGTTCGAACTGCGAGGTGACCATGCTGTACCCCGAACTCTTCAAGCAACTCGAAGCCGTGCGCTGGAACATGGACACCGACATTCCATGGGGCCAGTTCGACGCCAGCCTTCTCACCGACGAGCAGGCGCAGACGATCAAGATGAACGCGATCACGGAGTGGGCCGCGCTGCCCGCCACCGAGATGTTCTTGCGCGACAACCGCGACGACAGCGATTTCTCGGCCTTCATGAGCGTCTGGTTCTTCGAGGAGCAGAAACACTCGCTGGTGTTG
>JANOLA010000476.1:0-2290 GCA_031419535.1 Burkholderiales bacterium
AAAATTGGGCGCCGGCGTATCCGACGAAGACTTGTTGCTTGCCGCGTTTTACGAGCCAAGCTTGCTGGATCGGATTCAAAAGGCGCCCCCGGCCTATCGATTCGACACCAACCCCTTGCTGGAACTGGAGCGCTTCGAAGAGTCGCGGCGAGACGTTCTCCACGCACGCATCCGCTACGGGGGAACCGAGATTTCACTGTCTGCTAGAGAAACCCGCCGACCCAGCATTTGTCCCTATAACCACGGTCCGCCCGAGCGGCGAGACTCCCACCACCCACCCAGGAGCTGAACAACATGAGCACATTGAAGAGTCATTCAACGGCACGTCGGCTGCTGATCGGCGCCGCTGTCGCTGTCGCCATCCTGCCCGGCGCCGCAGTCGCCCAGACCAGCGGCACAACCGAGTGGGGCTGGCCCACGCCGCACGAGAAGGTGTCGGACAAGTCGATTGCGTGGCTCAAGGAAAAGGGCTGGTGGCCGCTGCAGGTGGCGTTCCAGGCGCCGTGGTCGGGCCAGAACACGGTGAACATCGTGATGGACCGCATGGGCATGCTGACGCAGCGCGGCATCGAAGCCAAGTGGACCGCGTTCGCCTCCGGCCCAGCGATCAATGAAGTGCTGATCTCCGGGCGCTACCAGGTGGGCAATGGCGGCAACTTCCCGTTCACCACGCTCGTGGACCGCAAGATTCCGGTGAAGGCGGTGGCGATGCAGAGCCCGAACCTGCTGCACGCGCTGGTGGTGCCGCATGACTCGCCGCTCAAGTCGTTCAAAGACCTGAAGGGGCACAACCCACCGGCCACGATCGGCATCGTCACCGGCTCGTCGGCCGAGTTCTACTTTCACATCGCCGCGCAGATCAACGGCGTGGAAATCGGCAAGGATGTGATCCTGAAGAACATGCCACCGGGCGAACAGATGGCCATGCCCAAGGGCATCAACGGCGTCGTGCCGTGGGACCCGACGCCCACGATGATCGTCGACGAGCGCAAGACCGGCCGCATCATCGACAGCATCTTCAACTACAACATCTACGTCGGCCAGTTCTACCTGCGCAGCGAACTGATCGAGAACGCGCCCGACGTCGCCCAGGCCTGGACCGACGCCTTCGCCGAAGCCACGCTGTGGACCCGCCTGTACCCGGACAAAGCCGTCGCGCTGATGGCCGAAGACCCGAACCTGAAGAACTTCTCGAAAGACATCTTGCTGCAGCAATTGAAGGCCTACAACAACTTGTACAAGCCGAGCAGCATCTACCCGCTGGGCGAGTTCTACGGCCAGGTGAACGAGCCGATTTACAAGTGGCTGTTCGAGGCCAAGCGCATCACGCGGCCGCTCGTGGGCGCGGACTACGCCGGCGCCGTTGACGAGCGTTTCATGCGCAACACCTTCGGCAAGCTGGGCTGGACGGTGCCCAAGACGGCGCCGTTCCTGCCCGCGGGTTGGCAGGGCAAGGCGAGCCAGCCGCCGTATCCGAACTACATGCACGCCCTGAACACCACGACGCCTCAGGCCTTCCCCGAGGCGGGCGACTTGACCAAGGCGTGGAGCTTCGGTGGCCGCAGCTACAAGCCCTGATCCTCGCGTGCAGCCCACCGGCAATCTTTCCCGGCCGGGCTCCGCCGCCGCGCGCGCGATCGTCACACTGCCCAAGCCACCGGGCTTGGCGGCGGCACTGCGCAACCGGCTGATGCGCCTGCTCGCGCCGGCCATCGTGCTCGGCGTGTGGCAGTGCATCAGCCTGTACGTGCTGGACGACACCACGCGCGCCTTGCTGCCGCCGCCCACCGCCGTGGCGGCGACCTTCTTCGAAATGCTGCGCACCGGCGAGCTGTTGCGCCACTTGTTCGACTCGTTGCGCCGCGAGTTCACCGCGTTCTCATGGGCGCTGGCCGCCATTCCGCTGGGCGTGGCGATGGGTTGGTGGAAGCCGATTCACGAGCAGATCAACCCGCTGGTCGAAATGCTGCGGCCGATCCCGCCGCTCGCCTGGATCCCGCTGTCGATTCTCTGGTTCGGAGTGGGCGATACGCAAAACCAGTTCATCATCCTGCTGGGCATCTTCTTTCCGATCCTGCTGAACACGATTGCCGGCGTGAAGAGCGTCGAGCCGAACCTGGTGCGCGCCGCGCGCTGCCTGGGCGGCGGCGAGGCCGCGGTGCTGCGCCGCGTGGTGCTTCCGGCGGCGCTGCCGCAAATCGTGACGGGGGTGCGCATCGGCCTGGGTGTGGGCTGGATGGCGCTGGTGGCTGCCGAGCTGGTGGGTGCGAATTCCGGCCTGGGTTTCCTG
>JANOLA010000477.1:0-2800 GCA_031419535.1 Burkholderiales bacterium
CGAACACGATGAGCTGGGGTTTCATCATCGGCTCGGGCCGCACCGTGCTGCGCACCGCGTGGTGGATCTGCGCCATGCCGGGCCTCGCGATCCTGCTCACCGTGATGGCGATCAACCTCGTCGGCGACGGCCTGAACGATGCACTGAACCCGCGCCTGCGTTCGCTATGACGACGGCGCCGCCGCTGCTGCCGCTGCTGCGAATTGAGGGCCTGAGCGTCAGCCTGCCGGCGAACGCCGATCGGCCTTACGCGGTGGAGAACGTCGACCTCGAACTCTCGCGGAACGAAATCCTGTGCGTGGTCGGCGAATCGGGCTCGGGCAAGTCGGTGATGTCGCGCGCCGTGCTCGGCCTGTTCGCGTCGCGCCACGTGCAGCCCAGCGCCGGGCGCATCCTCTTCGAGGGCGAAGACCTGCTGCGCGCGGCTCCCGAGCGTTTGCGCGCGCTGCGCGGCAACCGCATCGCGATGATCTTCCAGGAGCCGATGACGGCGCTGAACCCGGTGCTGCGAATCGGCGCGCAAATCGACGAGGTGCTCGAAGTGCATCAGACGGGCGACAAACAGAATCGCCGCGCCCGCGTGCTGGAAATGCTCACCGCCGTGCACCTGCCCGAACCGCAGAAGATTCTCGCGGCCTACCCGCATCAACTCTCGGGCGGGCAGCGCCAACGCGCGATGATTGCAATGGCGCTGGCGCTGCAGCCCGACATCCTGATCGCCGACGAACCCACGACGGCGCTGGACGTGACGACACAGGCGCAAATCCTCGCGCTGATCCGCGAAGTGCAGCGCAAGCAGGGCATGGGCGTGATCTTCGTGACGCACGACTTCGGCGTGGTCGCGGAGGTGGCGGACCGCATCGCCGTGATGCAGCACGGGCGCATCGTCGAACAAGGCAGCGCCGACGACGTGCTGAACCGCCCGCGCGCCGACTACACGCGCGCGCTGCTCGCCGCGGTGCCGAGCCTCACCCCGGGCCCGAAGCGCGATTTCAGTGCCGCGCCCGTCGTCGTTGCGGTGAAGGGACTGAACAAGAGTTTCAGAAGCGGCAGCGGCTGGCTCGGCGGCGCCGCGCGGCGCGTCGATGCCTTGGCGGGAGTGAGCTTCGACGTGCGGCGTGGCGAGACGGTGGGAATCGTCGGCGAGTCGGGCTCGGGCAAGACGACGGTGGCGCGCTGCATCATCCGCCTGCTCGATGCCGACAGCGGGGAGATCCTGATCGACGGCAGCAACATCGTGGGCCTCAGCCAGCGCGCGCTGCGCCCAGTGCGAAAGCGCCTGCAGATGGTGTTTCAAGACCCTTTCGGTTCGCTCAATCCGCGCCGCACCGTGGGGCAGTTGATCTCGGAAGGGCCGATGGTGCACGGCCTGGCCGAGGCGACTGCGCAGGCGCGCACGCTGGAGTTGCTGGAACTCGTGGGCCTGGAGCGGCGCGCGGCGGAACGTTATCCGCATGAATTTTCCGGCGGGCAACGCCAACGCATCGGCCTGGCGCGGGCGCTTGCCCTGGAGCCGCAGATCCTCGTCGCCGACGAGCCCGTCTCGGCGCTCGACGTCTCGGTGCAAGCCCAGGTGCTGCGCCTGCTCGCCGACATCCGCAATCGCCTGGGCCTCACGCTCATCTTCATCACGCACGACTTGCGCGTTGCGAGCCAGGTCTGCGATTCGGTGGCGGTGATGCGCCATGGGCGTATCGTCGAATTCGGCCCCGTCGCGCAGGTCTACGCCAACCCGAGCCACGCCTACACGCGCGAGTTGATGGACTCGGTGCCCGGGCGCCGCTGGAGCCTTGGCAACGACCTGGTGAACTTGAATCGAGCAACCCCTTAGGCCCTCAATGCACACCACTGCCCTGCCCGACGCCGCCGCCGCACAAGGCCTCGCGCCATTGACCCAGGCGCTGCGCAGCGGCGCAGTCACTGCGCTGAGCCTGGCGCAAGCGTGCCTGGCACGGATCGACGCGCTCGAACCCAAGCTGCAGGCCTTCACGCACCTGAACCCGCAGCGCGCTCTCAAGCACGCGCGCGCGATGGATGAGCTGCGCGCGGCCGGCGTCGACCTCGGCCCGCTGATGGGCGTGCCCGTGGCGGTGAAGGATTTGTTCAGCGTCGATGGCATGCCCACGCACGCGGGCTCACACCTGGACGTGCAAGACCTCGTTCCCCCACAGGGCAGCTTCATCGGCATGCTGCACCGCGCAGGCTGCGTACTGCTCGGCAAGACGCGCACCACAGAATTTGCCCTGGGCGGCTTCAACATGAACCGGCCGATCCCGTGGAACCCGTGCGATGCGAAGCTGCCGCGAATGACGGGCGGCTCGAGCCACGGCTCCGCAGTGGCGATGGCCGCGGGGCTGGCCGGCTTCACCGTGGGCTCCGACACCGGAGGCTCGGTGCGCCAGCCGGCTGCGCTCACCGGCGTGGTCGGCTACAAGGCGACGACGACGCATTGGCCACGCGACGGCGTGTTCCCGCTCTCGCCGCTGCTCGACAGCGTGGGCATCTTCACGCGCAGCGTGCAAGACGCCGCGTGGGTGGAAGCCGCACTCGCCGGCCGCGCGCTGCAAGCGCCACCGGCGGTGGCCAAGTTGACCTTCGCGTTGCCCGGCGCGCACTTCATGAACCAGATCGACGCAACCGTCGCCGCGTGTTTTGCCGAAGCGCTGCAGCGCCTGCGTAAGGCCGGCGCAACCATCGTCGAGATCGACGTTCCCGAAGCGGCGGAAATCGACGCCGTATTCCGCAGCCTCGTCCCCGCCGACCTGCTGGCGTTCCTTGGCCGCGAGCGCGTGAAGCAGCA
>JANOLA010000478.1:0-1762 GCA_031419535.1 Burkholderiales bacterium
GCGGGAGAGGGTTGGGGTGAGGGCCGCCGGGCGCACCCTCATCCCCCGCCTTCTCCCGCACGCGGGAGGAGGAGCCAAAGCCGAGCCAGCGTTTCGCATTGCCGGCCCGCAAACCCGCCAGTTGCTCGGGCGTGAGCCCCAGCGACTCGGCGCGCTCCGCGGGGTCTGGATCCATGATGTTGAACGGGTAGTCCGAGCCCACCATCAGTTGGCTCGCGCCGAACACGTCAATCAAGCGGTGGATCGTCGGCGCATCGTAGACCAGGTCGTCGAAGTACATCGTTCGCGCTGCCACCAGCGGGTCGCCGCTCAATGCGTCTCGGATCTGCGGCAGTTGCGCCCAGGCGTGGCGCAGGCGCGGCAGCAGCATGCTGAAGGACCCGCCGCCGTGGCTGAATGCGATGCGCAATTTCGGCACGCGCGCCAGCGTGCCGCCGGTGATCATCGACGCCGCCGCCAGACCGGTCTCGCCCGGAAACGCGAGCACCTGTTCCAGCCCGGCCGGGCCGACGAGCCGCTCCATCCCCACCGGGCGCAGCGGGTGCACGAAGATCGCCGCGCCGATGTCGGCCGCCGCTTCAAAGAACGGCAGCCAGCGTGGGTCGCCGATCGCCACGCCGCCCACGTGCGTGCCGATTTCCACGCCAGCCAAGCCGAGCTGGCGCACGCAATGCTGCAGCTCGTCGATCGCGCGCGCGAGGTCTTGCAAGGGCACGGCGCCTAAGCCGACAAAGCGTGTGGGGGCGCTGGACACCATGCCGGCGATCGCGTCGTTCAGAAAGCGGCACATCGCGGCGCCGTCTTCCGGTTGCATCCAGTACGACAGCAGCTCGGGCATCGGCGACAGCACATGGCGCGTCACGCGCAGCCGGTCCATGTCGGCCACACGCACCGCGCAGTCCCAGCACTGGTGCGTGACGGTGCGAAAGTTCGAGCCCGAGATCATCACGTGCTTGTGGCACGGCTGCGCTTGCATCATCGACGGCCACGGCGCGTTCAGATGCCGCCCGATGTAGGGCGGAAAGTGTTCCGGCACGACGTGGGTGTGAACGTCGATCAGCTCGGCCTCGTGGGTGTGTTTCACAACATCGTGCTCCCGCCGTTCACGCTGATCACCTGGCCGGTGACGAATGCCGCCTCAGCGGACGCGAGGTACAACACCATCGACGCGACCTCCGACAGCTCTGCCGCGCGGCCCATCGGGATCACGCTCAGGAAGCGCGCGGCGATCTCGGGTTGGTCGCGAACGAAGGCGGCGAGCCGGTCGCTGTTCACCGCGCATGGCGCGACCGTGTTGACGGTGATTCCTGAGGTGGCGAACTCGCGCGCCAGGCCGGTGGTCAGGCCATGCACTCCGCCCTTTGCAGCGTTGTAGGCGGCGTGATCCGGCAGGCCGTTGCGCACCGAGTCGGCGCCGAGGTTCACGATGCGCCCGAACTTGCGGCGCAGCATGCCCGGCAGAAACGCGCGCGTGCACCACAGCGTGGTCCACAGGTTGCGGTCGATCGTCGCGCGCAAGGTGTCGGGCGTGTGGCTCAGGAACGGCAGGATCACGCCGCCTCCCGCGTTGTTGACCAGCACGGTCGCGTCACCAAACGCTGCTGCGGTTTGCGCGAGCAGCGCTGCGGCGGTGCTGGCTTGTCAGGGGAGTCGGGCGCCATGCTCGGCATCGTAGATTGAAAGCTGCGCCGCAACGCTTCGGGGCAACCCGCGCTGCGCGTGCCACGGGGGCACAGCTGCTGGGCGAATAATCGCCTTGTCG